>JBFEJM010000169.1:0-5697 GCA_041553175.1 Gammaproteobacteria bacterium
ATGGCAATCGTGCAGTCCGGATCACGTCCGACCACAATTTCCGGGCTGTTAAGCGGGAAAATCTTCAGTTTCTTGTCTTTGAACGACAGTGTCAGCTTGGCCATGATAGATGTCCGGGCCCGCGTTTGGGGGTCGCAGCCACAATTTAATCTTCCAGTTTATAATAACTTATCCATGTCTTTGTGGTCGGTCGCCGGATCCATGTGACGGCCGGGGCGGAATGCGTTCGCCGTTCCAGGGGGTATCGGCCATCGCTGGGCGAATTTGAAACATCATTGCGCTGACGGCCGGGGGTGGTGCGCAGTCGTGCTAAGCTGCCGCGGAATCCATGGCGATGGGAGGAAGGGCCCGGTGAGTACAGTCTCGACCCCGGCGGAGGCCGGTGCCGGTATTGCGGAACTGTTCGATCAATTGGCGGATGGTTATGACCGCGCGGCGCTGCGGTTTTTCCCGTTTGCGGCGGATCGGCTGGCGCAGCGATTGGCGCCCCGGGCCGGAGAGAAGATCATCGATGTCGCCACCGGAACCGGTGCCGTCGCGGTTGCGGTCGGGCAGCGCCTGGGTGGTGGCGGGCGGGTCATGGCGGTGGATATTTCCGAGCGCATGCTGGACCGGGCCTATGCCAATGTGCGTCGTATGGGGCTGCACAATGTCGATCTTCATCCGATGGATGCCGCGAGCCTTGAATTCCGCGATGCCTATTTCGATGCCTTGACCTGTTCCTTCGGCCTGTTCTTTCTTCCTGACATGGATGCCTCATTGCGTGAATGGCGACGGGTGCTGAAACCGGGTGCGCGTGTGCTGTTGACCGGTTTTGGGGCGAGTCTGTTCGAGCCCTGCATCGACCTGTTCCGCGCGCAACTGGCCGATGCAGCGGGTGTGGAGGTGGATCCGGCCAGGGATTTCGCCTGGCTGCGACTGTCCCGGCCCGAGCACATTCAGCCGTTGCTGGAAGGTGCCGGTTTCGGCAATGTGCGAATCTCATCCGAGCAGTTTGGTTATCATCTTCAGTCGACGGATGAATGGTGGGACGTGGTATGGAATACCGGACTACGCATGTGCCTCAAGTCGCTGGATGCCGACACATTGGACAGGTTCAAGCGTGATCACCTGACCGCGCTGGCTGAGCAATTTTCGGACGGGCAGCTGTGGTTGGACGTGCCGGTACAGTTCATTTCCGCTGAGTTGCCGAACTGAGTCGATGCGCTCTCGGTAATCTTTGAATATTTCCTGATCAGGTCTGTGGCGGGCGGCGCAAACTGGGGTGAATGCGAATCGTCTTAACGGCATTGTCCTTGGTCTGCACGATGTCGATCGGATAACCGGCGAGCAGCAGACTGGTTCCTGCCTCGGGTATGTCTTCCATATGCTCCAGGATAAGGCCGTTCAGTGTTTTCGGGCCGCTGGTGGGCAGTTCGACATGCAGGGTGCGGTTGATATCGCGCACACCGGCGCCGGCGTCGACCAGAAAACTGCCGTCTTCCTGCGGCGTGATGTCCTTGCTGAAGGCCGACGGGTCGGTTGTGAATTCGCCAACAATCTCCTGCAGAATGTCTTCCAGAACCACCAGGCCCTGGATATCGCCGTATTCGTCGACCACCAGTCCGGTGCGTCGGCTCTCACGCTGGAAGTTCAGTAACTGACGATTCAGGGATGTGCCCTCGGGAATGTAGTAGGGCTCGTGGACGGCGCCGCGTAGATCGGCATGGGTCATGCCACCGCGTTTCAATAGTGGCAGCACATTGCGCAGATGAAGGATGCCGATCATGTTGTCGACCGATTCCTCGTAGACCGGTAGCCGGGTATATTGCGTATGGGTGATGAGATCCGTGATTTCCTCCATGTCATCCGTGAAGTCGATTCCGATGACCTCGCTACGCGGAATCATGATGTCCTCAACTGTGGCTTTTTCCAGATCCAGCAGGTTCAGCAGCATCTTCTGGTGGCGTTTGGGGATCATGGCACCGGCCTCCATGACGACTGTGCGCAATTCCTCGCTGCTGAGCGCGTGCCCATCACCCTGTTCGGGCGAAACGCCGATCAGTTTGAGCAGTCCGTTGGCAATCTTGTTGATGACCCAGACCAGCGGGTAGAGCAACTTTAGCAGCGGTACATAAATGAATGCGGCAGGAAACGCGAAGCGTTCGGGATGCAGCGCGGCCAGCGTTTTTGGTGCGACTTCGGAGAAAATCAGAATCACCAGCGTGAGAGCGCCGGTTGCGATTGCGATGCCGGCTTCGCCGAACAGGCGCAGGCCGATAACGGTCGCAACTGCGGAAGCGAGAATGTTGACGAAGTTGTTGCCCAGCAGAATCAGCCCGATCAACCGATCCGGGCGTTCCAGCAACCGCTGCGCACGCACAGCACCGGCATGTTTTGCCTTGGCCAGATGGCGCAGTCGATATCGGTTCAGGGTCATTAACCCCGTTTCCGAACCGGAGAAGAAACCCGACAGGATGATCAGAAAAAACAGCGTGCCGAACAGCGCGCCTAGGGGGATCGCGTCCAATTTATGGGCGCCTCCGAGTGGTCAGTAAAGACGGCATTCTAGGCGATCAGTCCGGTTTTGTCAGGCGGTCGTCGATCCGCTCGCAGGCCGCTGTTGCGTGGATCGGCCGGTGATCAGCTGCTGAGTACAAGTTCAAGCACCATTTTGCTGCCGAAATAGGCCAGCATCAGGAACAGAAAGCCGCCCAAGGTGCCACGAATGGCGGTACGCCCACGCCAGCCGAAGCGCCAGTGACCCCAGAGCAGGACGGCAAATACCGTCCAGGCCAGCAGCGACAGAATGGTTTTGTGAACAAGGTGCTGGGCAAAAATGTCCTCGAGGAAGAAAAAGCCGGTCAGCAGGGCCAGAGTCAATAACGCGAAGCCGCTGGCGATCAATTGGATCAGCAGTGACTCCATGGTCTGCAGCGGCGGCAGCGAGCGCACCAGGCCGCCAGGACGTCGATGTCGGAGTTGGTGATCCTGAAAGGCCAGCAGCATGGCTTGCAATGCGGCTATAACCAGCAGACTGTAGGCAAGGATGGAAAGCAGTATATGCAGGTCCAGTTGCCAGCCTCCCGCTTCGCCGAGGACATGCTGGGCCGGATAGGCGAACATAAGCGCAATGGTCAGGGCGGCCATTGGCAGCAGAACGACCCCCAGATTCTCGAGCGGGCGTTTCAGAGACGAGATCAGCAGCAGCAATGCGGTCAGCCAGCCGACCAGGGAGGCGGCCTTGAAAAAGCCCAGATCGAGCCCGCTGTGGGTGATCAGCATCACATACAGCAGGCTGCCGTGCAGGGCGACCGCGCCGAATCCAAGCGTCAAAATACCTGCTCGCGCCCCGGAGGGAATCGAATCAGGACGTACCAGGCGGACCACTAGCAACAGGCAGCTGACCAGATAAAGGAGTATTGCTAGGATGCCGATGAGATGCGTATGCATGTTCCTCCCGCGGCGCAGGTGTTTTAATATCACCGGAAACCCCTGCGCATGATGGCATAACTATAATCCTCATTGAAGGGTTGTGACTCGAGTGAGAGGCCAGGGCAGCAGCTTGAGGTGGCTGTCAGTACGGCGAGTGGCTGGAGTCGAGGTTACCTGATTCTGGTTGGATTTGCTGTCCACGCTTGTTGAGTACGTTGCGTACGGGCGGGTCGCTGGAAAAATGTACCAACACGGGTGCTGGACGCGGGGCTATGCGTATAAGAATTCTGGGATGTAGTGGTGGTATCGGTTCCGAGCTGCGGACCACCAGCCTGCTGGTGGACGATGATATTCTCATCGACGCCGGCACCGGTGTGGGTGATCTGTCTCTGGATGAGATGGCCCGTGTCCGCCATATCTTCATTACCCATTCCCATCTTGACCATATCGCCGGCATTCCGCTGATGGTGGACTCGATCTTCCCTGCTATCGGGGAACCCGTTTGTATCCACGCGAGTATCGAAACGATTACCGCATTGCGTGATCACATCTTCAACTGGAAGATCTGGCCGGACTTTTCCCAGCTTCCGACACCGAAGACAGGCGTGATGCGTTATGAAGTCATGGCGCATGGCGAAACGCGGGAGATAAACGGGCGCCGCATTCATATGATCCCGGTCAATCATGTCGTTCCCGGTGTCGCCTATAGCATCCAGGCAGGCGGAAAGGTCGCCGTATTCAGCGGTGACACAACGACCAATGACAGCCTCTGGGCAGTGCTCAATGACTATCCGCGCGTGGATGCGCTGATTGTGGAATGCGCGTTTTCCAATCAGGAACGTGAGCTTTCCCGCATGGCGTATCATTATTGCCCGGATCTTCTCGCCGCTGATCTGACCAAGCTGACGCATCGCCCGCCGCTGTATCTCACCCATCTCAAACCTGGCGCAGAAGCTCAGATCGAACGTGAATGCCGGCAGGCCATAAAGGGTTTCGAGCTGCGTCGCCTGTTCGGTGGCGACCTGATCCAGTTATAATCCACCCGCTATCCTCTGTCGGCGGTGTTCGCCGGCGGTCATTCACTTAATTTGCGTATCTGCCATGTTTGAAAACCTCACAGACCGTCTGTCTCAAACCCTCAAGCGCCTGCGCGGCCAGGGGCGGCTGAGCGAAGAAAACATTCAGGAGACCTTGCGCGAAGTGCGTATGGCTCTGCTTGAAGCGGACGTGGCACTGCCGGTGGTGCGGGAGTTCATTGACCGGGTGCGGGCTCGCGCTGTCGGCCAGGAAGTGCTGCAGAGCCTGACACCCGGTCAGGCGCTGGTGAAGATCGTCCATGACGAACTGATTGCCGTTATGGGTGAGGCAAACGACGAACTGAACCTGCGTACCCAGGCACCGGCGGTTATCCTGATGGCCGGCCTGCAGGGCTCGGGTAAGACCACCAGCACCGCCAAACTGGCGCGCTGGCTGAAAGAACGACACAAGAAAACGGTGCTGGTCACCAGCTGCGACATCTATCGCCCGGCGGCTATTGATCAATTGCAGACTCTGGCGCGGGAGGTGGGTGCTGAATTCTTTCCCAGCCAGCGCGATCAGGACCCCGTCGATATTGCGCGTGGTGCGGTAGAACAGGCGCGCCGGCAGGTGATCGATGTGGTGATCGTAGACAGCGCCGGACGGCTGCACATCGACAACGAAATGATGGCCGAGATTCAGCGTGTGCATGCCGCGGTGAAGCCGATCGAGACACTGTTTGTGGTCGATAGCATGACCGGCCAGGATGCAGCGAATACCGCCAAGGCGTTCAATGACGCATTGCCTCTGACCGGTGTTGTACTGACCAAGACTGACGGTGACGCCCGCGGCGGTGCCGCGCTATCCATCCGCTCGATTACCGGCAAACCCATCAAGTTCCTCGGCGTGGGGGAGAAAACCGCGGCGCTGGAGCCGTTCCATCCGGATCGGGTCGCTTCACGTATCCTGGGTATGGGCGACGTTCTCAGCCTGGTCGAGGAAGCGGAGCGCAAAGTCGATCGGGATAAGGTCGAAAAGCTCGCGACTAAGCTGAAAACCGGCAAACGGTTCGATCTGGAGGATTTTCGCGACCAGCTTCAGCAGATGATGGGCATGGGGGGGTTGGCCGGCCTTATGGACAAGTTGCCGGGTATGGCGGAGATACCGAAAGAGGTCAAGAGCCAGGTCAATGACCGGGAACTGGTGCGCATGGTTGCGATGATCAATTCCATGACTCCGCAGGAGCGTCGCCACCCGGATGTCATC
>JBFEJM010000170.1:0-5656 GCA_041553175.1 Gammaproteobacteria bacterium
CGATCTGCACGCCGCGCTTTACGCCGGACTGTTATCAGGCGCTCGAATAAGGATCGGGATCTGGATCAGTTAAGAATCAGGCCTTGGGCAGACCGAATTTCACGCGCAGTTTGCGCAAGGTGGCACGGCCCACACCGGGGGCGGCCAGGAGGCTGGCATCATCAGATGCGCGCACCTGATCGGCACTGCGGAAGCCGGCCGCATAGAGCGAACGGGCAATGCCGACGTTGATCCCGGCCGCTTTGACGGCGCGGAAAAATTCCTGTGGGTTTTCCGCTGGCGCAGGTGTTGCCGCGGCGGTGGAAACAGGTGCCGGGCTTGGCGTAACCGGCGTTGACGGCGCAATTTCCGCAGCGGGTGTTTTTACTTCCGCGCGCTGCTGAATCGGTGCGGCAGACACACGGCGCACGGCGCTGCTACGGCGAATAAGTGTGTGACGCGGCAGCGCACTGGTCGCTGTCTGCCCGATGACCGACATGAAGTGGCGGGCCGCTACCAGCAACATGGCTGCTGCCAGCCACTGCGCCAATGCCTTGTTGGGCGGCAGTTCGAACACAACAGTGTGTGCCGCCAGACCCGCCGACCAGGCGATACAGGCCCCCGCTATCAGCGTAAAACCGAGCGTCCAGAACTGTGCCTGGTTGCGCGGCATAAGACTGAGGATAGGCTGCATAACGCGCTCACCCAGCTCGTCGAACCAGGTGCGGTCGTGATAGAGGTCTTCGTAACGTTGGCGCATGAATCGTGTTTCCCTGGTGTGTTGCTACTCTCGCAGATCCTGCTGCAATTGGACGCGAACTGCTCCGCAATCCCGGCGCCACGTGGTCGACGCCCCACCTGATATGTCGGCCGATGCCGTCCGCTATTGAACCCGCACCACGGCCGAGGCCCGGCCGGCCATATCACTCATAGCACTAAGAACTTGAATTTTCGACACTATACCTGGAGTATCCGAAAAAGGAACAGCCTCATCACCCGGCGCGGTAGCACACAATGAACATCTCCGATCCCGACAGTTTCATGGCCATCCTGCTGGAGGTGCTGCAACTCCATCCGGAGGGACTGCGTGAATACGATCTGCTGCAGCATCTGCGCAGCGATGAGCGGGTCGACCTCGATGGCAGCCGTCTGGATGACAGCCACGATCTGTTCCGCACCCATTTTCTGCTCTTTCACCACCTTCACCGCCTGCGCGATCAACTGCGGGCCAACGGACGCGGCGACATCGAGATTCACACCCTGTCCATCCGCCTGCATCCGCTGATGGAAAACAGAGCGCAGGCGCTGGCGCGGCCCGATCCGCTGCGTACCTATTATCTGGACCTGAACAATCTGGAAGGCACCACGCGGGAGGACGTTGTTAAGTTGCTCACCGCCTTCTGGTCGCGCTTCGGCCGCTACGACCGTCGCCATGAGGCGCTTGCGATCCTGGAAATGCCCGACGACGCGGACATCGACAGTATCCGAAAACAGTACCGGCGACTCGCCATGCGCCATCACCCGGACCGGGGCGGCGATGCAGGCCGGCTGCAGGCCATCAACGCCGCCATGGCGATACTCGATCCACGCAAGGACTAGCGATTGGGATGCAGACCGATCTGTGCCAGAATCCCGCTCCCGTCTGACAACTACAGCAGTCCTGCATGAGCGCCCGCAAGCTGATCCTGCATCCCCTGGCCGCCGACGCGGCACCGGCATCGGACGCCGGACTTGTTCAGGCACTCGGTGAATTCGGTCTGCTCGGGGCGACATTCGAACTGGATGGGCGCTCGCATTTTCAGACCGGGTCGGCCTTCCTGGATCACATCAGCTTTCTCGGCTGTTCACCGGCGATCGAACTGGAGCCGCCGGCGTCTGACCGGGAAGCCGTCGCTCGATCCGGCGGGTTCTGCCATCTCAGCCTGACCCCGACCACCCCTGTCGCTCGGCTCAGGCTGCGCGGTGGGTACGCCCCCCGCTGCCGCCACTGCCGCGCCGATATCAATCTGGATGAGATCCCGCTCCACGATGGCGGCCTGACATGCTCTGACTGCGGCCACCACACCATGACAGCGCAGCTGAACTGGCGCCAGGCCGGGGCTTACGCCCGGATATTCCTCGAGATATGGGGCATACACCCACACGAGGCCGTGCCCGGCGACGGCGTGCTCGACTATCTCACAACATTCACAGGCTTCGATTGGGGCTTCTTCTATATAGAGGACTGAAACCCCGGCGGATGAATCATCACCCGCTTATATGCGACAATGCGCGTCATCTTGATCAATCCCAGGCCCGCGCAGACGCGCCGGCGCCGGAGGCCAGAATCCATGTCGACGACCGAAATGACCCAGGAAGAGCGGATTATGCGCATGATGAAGCGCGTGCTCACCGATGTGGCCAAGGACACCCACGCCAAACCGGGGTTCCGCCATCCCCTGTCGGAAAACACCATTCAGGGTATTCGTGAATGCCTTGCGCTGATCTCGGCACGCGAACGTGAATTGGTGGAAGAACGGGGCCATTCGATGGATATGCGGCCACATTTCGTCGACGAACCCAAGAAAACGGTCGTTGTACCCTTCGACGCCGCGGCGCTCAAAAAGGGCACCCCCAGCGACACTGAATAACTGCGCAGCCTACCCGGTTTATGGCGCCACCCCGGGCAGCGCGGCATAGTGGCCCCATCTGTGCGTCGAGGATTTACCCTATGAGTGATTTTAGCAATGCCACCCAGGAAGACCGGCTCTCGCTGACCCGAAGCATCATCGGGCTGCTGGAAAGCTGGGGAATCGGCACGTCGGAGCAGATTGCCATCCTGGCACTACCGAACGATACCTCAGTGCGCAATATGCGCCATTATCAGATGGATACCGCCTTTCCCGATGACGAAGATGTACTCGAACGAATCGAGCATCTGATCGGTATCGCCGACGCCCTGCGCACCACCTTCCCGCGCAACCCGCAGATGGGGCCGCTGTGGATGCACCGCCGCAACAAGCACTTCCGCCGCCGCACGCCAGTGGACATTATGGTCGAGGACGGGCTGAACGGCGTGATCGCCGTACGCACTCATCTGGATTGCTCATTCGCCTGGACAGCCTCCGGCTCCAGCGCCTCGGCCAGCTGACTGAGCGCAGCGTTGCTGTCGCAGGATCGAACAACCCGCCCTGACCCGGCGGGTTTTTTTATCTCCCGACTGGAACTGATCACTATCACACCGTACGCGGCTGCACACGGGCGGCCGCCTGCTTGGCCCGCGCCCGCGCCTCATCGATGGTGTCGGCGGTTGCCAACGCGACGCCCATCCGCCGGCGCGTGAAGGCCTCAGGCTTACCGAACAGACGAATCTCCGATTCCGGCACCCGCAGGGCATCGGCGACGCCATCGTAAACGATGGCCTTGGCATCGACACCACCATAGATCACCGCGCTGGCACCGGGTCGGCGCAGCGCGACCGATACCGGCAACCCCAGAATCGCCCGCGCATGCAAGGCAAACTCGCTCTGCACCTGGCTCACCATTGTCACCATACCGGTATCGTGCGGGCGCGGACTGACTTCGCTGAACCAGACCTCGTCCCCCTTGATGAACAACTCCACACCGAAAATGCCCCGACCACCCAGACTGGCGGTAACGGCACCGGCAATCTCCTGTGATCGAGCCAATGCTGCCGGGCTCATCGGTTGCGGCTGCCAGGACTCGACATAGTCCCCCTTTACCTGCACATGCCCGATAGGGTCGCAGAATCCCGTCCGGACCTGGCCCTCTTCATCGAGATAGCGCACCGTCAACAGCGTGATCTCGAAGTCGAAATCGATCCGTTGCTCGACAATCACCCGGCCGCGGTTCACCCGGCCACCCTCCAGGGCATAGTCCCAGGCACGCTGAACATCATCAGGCGAATCCACGGATGACTGGCCCTTACCGGAGGACGACATGACCGGTTTCACGATACAGGGATAACCTGTCACCTCATCCGCCGCCGCGCGCAATTCCGCCAGGCTGTCGGCAAAGGCATAGCGCGAAGTCGGCAGCCCCAGCTCCTCGGCCGCGAGCCGGCGGATGCCTTCCCGGTTCATAGTGAGCTGGGCCGCCCGTGCCGTCGGAATGACCTCGGCCAGGCCATCCGCCTCGACTTCGGCCAGCGCCTCGGTCGCGATCGCCTCGATCTCGGGCACGACCAGATGCGGCCGTTCCTGCTCGATCAGGGCACGCAATGCGGCCGGATCGGCCATGTTAATGGTATGGGCGCGGTGCGCGACCTGATGGCCGGGGGCATCCGGATAACGATCCACCGCAATCACCTCCACGCCCAGGCGCTGCAGGGCGATGATCACTTCTTTTCCCAGCTCGCCACTGCCCAGCAACATGACACGCGTCGCGGATGACGACAACGGGGTTCCCAAACGCATTTCGCTCTCCTTCGTAGGGTCATCGACCCGTCGGCAGCGGATCGATTTACCTCATGATTGTTAGGACAAAAGCGGGCTGACGACAACGCAAAATCGCTTAAAGTTGAAAGTGGCGCCGCCGCTAAACGTCTCAAGTCGGACCTGACATCTGTCAAGACAGAACAGGTCCGGATCGGTTGTAGCCCACGGAACGGCCGCGCCATCACCCGCCCTGCGCAGGTCTGTCCGGTCGCTATTCCACCATCTGCAACCGCAGAACGCCACCACGGCAATCGATTCTGCTAGAGGAACACCGCATGAAGGTTGAAGCTTTTTTCGACGACGGGCGTACTTTTACCCTGACTTATGTCGTTTACGACGAGGCCAGCAAAGACGCCATCATCATCGATCCCGTTCTGGATCTCGACACGACACCCTGGCGCACCTTTACCGAATCCATTGAGAAGGTATCGAAGTTTGTTGCGGATAATGGCCTGAAGGTGCACTGGGTGCTGGACACCCATGTTCATGCCGACCACCTTTCGGGTGCGCACGAACTGAAGAACCGGCTGCAGTCGAAAGCGGCGATAGGCAGCAACATTGCCGTGGTTCAGGAAATCTTCAAGGGCGCCTTCAACCTGGCCAAGGACTTCCCCACCGACGGCCGGCAGTTCGACCGCCTGCTCAAGGACGGAGATGTGCTGGACGCCGGCACACTCAATGTTGAAGTCATGCACACCCCCGGCCACACGCCGGCGTGCAACACCTACAAGATTGGTGGCGCTCTGTTCACCGGTGACGTTCTGTTTGCTCCCGATATCGGCGTTGCGCGTTGCGATTTTCCGCGCGGCAGTGCCAGTGACCTCTACAATTCCGTCACCAAACGCCTCTATACCATGCCTGACGACACCAAGGTCTACGTCGGACATGACTATCCCAGTGGTCGTGAATTGCAGTACCAGACCACAATCGGCGAATCCAAACAGCGCAATGTGGATCTGCCGGCCGGCATATCGGAAGAAGCTTTCGTGCAGAAGATCAACGCACGCGACAAGAACCTTTCCGCCCCACGGCTGCTGTTCCCCAGCCTGCAAGTCAACATCAATGCAGGTGTTCTGCCGGATGTGGAAAACAATGAAGTCAGCTATCTGAAGATTCCGCTGAATTTTCTTTAAACAGTGTTGGCTGGGGCACCGCCCACTGCCGAAGGAGATCGATCCCCATGATGAGTGTCAAACTGGAACGCGTACTCGACAATCTGTCGCGTCACTATCAACCGTTCA
>JBFEJM010000171.1:0-5645 GCA_041553175.1 Gammaproteobacteria bacterium
CCGCGCCTGGTGGCGGCACAGCGAAGAGGCCGACGGCAAATTCGTGGACAAGGTTCTGGAGAACTTCAGGGTCGATTACGAGGCCTATGTCGTGGTGCTGAACTCAGGCAACAAACCCTTGAAGCGCTCACTCATGAAAGTGCCCGGCGTGCTGGTGTTCAAACGCTGACGCGTACACGTGGAATGCACCGACTTTCTTGCCTCTTGCGCGCGGGCGAGGGGTGCAACGATGCCGCACCGTACCTTTCTGTCGGCAGTGGGCTTCACTGCACCGCTATCTCAACTGTTTCGACCTTGCCATCGCGCAGACGATAGGCGCGCAGGTCGGGCGTCTGTCCGGCCAGCGACACAATAAGATAGAGTGCATCCGGATAGGCGGCCTCGGCTATGTCCCGTGCCGATGGCGTGGCCGGCGTTGCAGGATGCGAATGATAGATGGCAAACAGTGTCTCGCCGGATTCCCGCATGGAACGGAATGCGTTGATCTGTGTCTGAGCATCCATGCTGAATCGTATGCTTGGTTCCCTGGCTCGATTGGGTGCCGGGTAGAGCGACATCGAGCCGTCGGGCCCAACGCCAATCAGGCCGCATACCTCATCGGCCGGTGTGGCAAGCGCATGCTCGATTACCCGGTCGGCGATCAGGCGCGGAAGATGAGCCTTGCTTGAATCGGATGACTGCATAGCCAGCGTATCTGCGGTATGGTATCGCGAACCCTAGCATAGACTCGAAACCGCATGTCACGGCGTATCCTGCTTTGTTCCGATCTTGACCGCACCTTGCTGCCGAATGGCTTTCAGCCGGAGTCACCGCAGGCCCGTCCCCTGCTGCGACGGCTGGCCGAGCATCCGGATATAACCTTCGCTTACGTCAGCGGTCGGCATCTGGGTTTGATCGATGCCGCCATCGAGGATTATCAGTTGCCGTTACCCGACTTTGCTGTCGGTGATGTCGGCACCAGCATTTATCGGCATGATCAGGGCGGCTGGCGCTTATGGGAGCAATGGTCGCAGCGTATCGCGCCGGATTGGGGCGGGCATGCGCGCGATGAATTGGCGCATTGGCTGGATGATGTGGACGGAATAGCCCTGCAGGAAGCCGACAAACAGGGGCGGTTCAAGCTCAGCTACTATGCCACGCCCGATATCGACCATGCCGCTCTGCTGGCGGAAGTGCAGCGTCGACTGCAGGCGCGCGCTGTGCGTGCCGGGTTGGTCTGGAGTGTTGATGAAACCACGGCCACTGGGCTCCTGGATATATTGCCGGCCGCCGCCACCAAGCTCGGAGCCGTGCGGTTTCTGATGGCCGAGCTCGGGTTCGATGAGACCAATACGGTGTTTGCCGGGGATTCGGGGAATGATCTGCCCGTTCTGATCAGCGGTATTCCGGCGGTGCTGGTCGCCAACGCAACCGCCGAGGTGCGCGCGGATGCGGAATGGGGTCTGCAGAATAGCGCCGGTGTCAACAGGCTCTACTGCGCGTGTGGCGATTTTCGCGGTATGAACGGCAACTACGCGGCCGGTGTGCTCGAAGGACTGATGCATTTTCATCCCGCGCTCGAGGACTGGCTGGGTTAGTCCGCGAGATTTCCGCACACGGCGCTCAGTTTTTTGCTGGAATCGGTATGCGATTATGGCGTGAAAACAAGGATCGTATGGGAACAACCGCACCGGTGACAGCTGATCGCCTCACCATCCCGCTCTGGCGTGTTCAGTCACCCGTCGGCGTGATCGAGAACTCGTAGACCTGCGACATTCCCGACAGTGATTCGGACAGTCGCCGGTAATTCTCGCGATCGCGGGTGCGAATGGTCATGACGTATTCAAAGGTCTGGCCGCCGTCTTTGGACGAATAGCTCGGGTCCGCGCTGGTCACATGATGTTGTACGATCAGTTCGTTCAATGCCCGCTGCGGCATGATGTTGTTGCGATTGAAGCGGACCGTCAGTTGGCCGTAATGCAGTGACGGCAGCGCACCTTCGATCCATCTGAACAGCGACAGCACCAGCAGGGCGATCAGCGTGGCGAACAGCGCCGGCTGGTAAAACGACATGCCGATCAGAATGCCGATCGCCGCCGTTATCCAGATCGACGCGGCAGTGGTCAGGCCGCGGATGGTCAGGCCGTCCTTCATCACCACACCCGCACCGAGAAAGCCGATGCCGGTCATGATGCCCTGCGCCATGCGGGTCGGGTCGATACGGATGGCTTCGATCGGTACGCCCTGCATCAGTTCGAGTTGGTTGGTGGTCACCAGCATCAGCAGGCTGGACGCCACGCACACGAGGGTGTGAGTACGAAAGCCGGCGGGGCGGCCGTGTACGGTGCGCTCCAGGCCGATGAGTGCGCCGGCGCCAAGTGATGTCAGCAGTGGAACGAGTGTGTGGGCCTGATCCATGGGCGGAGTGGTTCCTTCAGTAGCATTCGTTGTTGTCAGGATACCGGGTTGATCTGAGACAACCCCTCGTACCGGCGCTTGTTTTACCCGCTAGCTTAAACGCCTTGCCAAACGGCGGCTAGCGGGATTCGCGCACGCGCTGTTCACCGCACACCGGGCAGGCGGGATCACGCCGCAGCTTGAGAGTGCGTATATCCATGGACTTGGCGTCCAGTAGCAACAGGCGACCGCTCAGTGTTTCGCCGATTCCGGTCAGCACCTTGATCGCCTCCATCGCCTGCAGACTGCCGATGATACCGACCACCGGTGCGAGCACGCCGTTTTCCGCGCAGGTCTGTTCGGTCTCGCTGCCATCGCGATAGAGGCAGCGATAGCACGGACTGTCCGGCAGTCCGGGCAGGAATACCGCCACTTGGCCTTCCATGCGAATCGCCGCGCCGGACACCAGCGCAGTCGCGGTCGCGACACAGGCCTCGTTGATCGCATAGCGGGTGTCGAAATTATCGCTGGCATCGACCACCAGGTCGGCCTGTTCCACTTGCTCATACAAGGCCGCGCCGGTCAGGCGCCGGGGCAGAGCGATGATATGGGTGTCGGGGTTCAGCGCGTGCAGATGGGCCTCGGCGGATGCCACTTTCGGTCGGCCGATATCGGCCTGGCGGTGCAGGATCTGGCGCTGCAGATTGGATAGATCGACGCTGTCCGGATCGGCGATGACCAGCGTGCCGACGCCGGCGGCGGCAAGGTAGAGCGCAGCCGGTGAGCCCAAGCCACCGGCACCGACGATCAGCACGCGCGATTCAAGCAGCCGATCCTGCGCCTCGGTACCGAATTCAGGTAGCAGGATCTGGCGGCTGTAACGGAGGAGCTGATCGTCGTTCATGGGGAGAGGATACTACGCGGTGGCCGGCGTGCTGTAATCCGAATAGATAGGTGGGGATGTTTACAGCCTGGTTACAGATAGTGCCGCCAGTGTTCCGGTCGCGCGTCGCGGCAACCGTGTTCCAGCTGACGATAGCGATTGATGAAAATCGCCTCGGTGCAATTGCCGCGGCCGCGCGAGCACCCCAGCGTCTCCTGTTGCGCCGTTTCGGTGTAGTAGTAGAGCGCCCGGCGCAGTTTGATGAACAGATTGTTGTCGAGATGGAAACCGAGTTCGTTCAGCAGCGATTCGATGACTTGGAGTGTAATGAGCCTGACGTCATAGGAGACCATCAACAGCGCCGGATTGTGCGGCCGCGCCTGCAGAATCCCCTCGACCTCACTCAATACGAGCGTGGCCGTATGCGCCTGGTTCCGATCTTCATGCGGCGCCCGGAACAGGACCTCGCGGTGCTTGATGGTGTCACTCGTCATTGCGTCCATAGGGTTGATGCTAGCCATTCTCTGACATTTGGCAAGAAAAACGCGGTTTTCCGGCTCGATAAATTAGGGCTACCAGGATAATCGCTCCTAGGATCAGACGGTTGTGGCATGCGTCCGAAACCGGTGCCGTCACCCGTGCGCGGTCGCCTGCAGTTGTCCGCAGGTGACCCGTGGCTGTCCGCCGAGATCGCGAATGCCACGGATGGCAGCGAATCCCGCCTGTTCGAAGAGTCCGGCCACGGCCTCCGCCTGGTCGTAGCCGTGTTCAACCAGCAGCCAGCCTTTGGGTCGCAGATGGGCCGCAGCGCCGGCGACGACACTGCGGAGTGAGTCCAGACCATCGCTGCCGGCAGTCAGGGCCGTGACCGGATCGAACCGTACATCGCCGCGTTTGAGGTGGGGATCATCGCTGCGGATATAAGGTGGATTGCTGACGATCAGGTCAAAGTGTTCGTCGCCCAGCGCGTCGTACCAGTCGCCGTGACGAAAACCGACGTTGCCGAGTTTCAGGCGCTCGGCATTGCGTTCGGCGACGGTCAACGCATCCAGCGACTGATCGGTTGCGGTGATACTGCAGTGTGGACGTTCACGGGCAATGCTGAGCGCGATCGCGCCGGTGCCGGTGCCCAGATCGGCAATGCGAAGTGAGGCATTTTCTGGGATATGCTCAAGCGCGCACTCCACCAGTCGTTCGGTTTCGGGGCGGGGGATGAGTGTCGCGGGTGTGACCTCGAAATCCAGCGACCAGAATTCGCGCCGGCCGAGGATATGGGCGATGGGTTCGCCGCAAACGCGGCGGTCGATCAACTGTGCATAGGCCTGTGTCTGATCGGCCGTGAGGGTTCGCTCCGGCCAGGCCCGAAAGTAACTGCGTGGCTTCTCCAGGATGTGTGAAAGCAGCACTTCAGCATCCAATGCCGGGCTGTCGGATGAACTCACGAGCACATCGATGGCGGTCTGCAGAGCGGTTTTGATGGTTGGCTGTGTCAATATCGGCGTCCAGCGGGCGGCAGCGGATATGATAACCCGCTGGACCTGTGCAGTCCTCAGTCCTAGTGCAGCGTCAGCGTACCGTACTCACCCAGGGCCGCCGCGATATCCTGGCGCGTCGGCGCGTCGGCGTCGGACGGATCGTCAAAGGCACCGCCGCAGACCAGAAAACGCACATCGGGTTGTTGCTCGGACTGCAGGCTGAACACATAGACCTGCATCTCCCGGCTGAGTCCGCCATCGGCATTCCCTCCGACCGCGAATCCGAAATAAACCGACGCGGCAAGCTGGATCGGTCTGCGTTGCACGATCTGATCGCGTCGATTGGTGATGCGCGTGATCGTGAACGTATCGGCGACGATTGTCTGCGGTCTGTCGCTGAGGGTATAGATCTTGAGATGGCAGTGTGGGCGGAATTCGTTCACGCCGGATGTCACTGCGCCGTCCTGAAAAAATATCCGCGCCTGCCCAGGTGGCATGACCACATCCTTGTGCAGCACAAAAACGCCACCCTGCATGGGCGCATAACGGCCGGACTCGGCGTCGAGAATCTGCAGCGGCCCGCAGGCGGTCAACGTCAAAAGAAAAACAAGCGAGACAAAGGTGGTGTATTTCATGATCGAAGGCCTCCACAGGTCATTGGCCCGATGATGCATCGTTCCATCAACTATAGTGCGTGACAAGTGCGGACAGGGTAGTGAGCCGACTATTTTTTCAAGTGGCCTGCGACCGGGTGTTCTGCGCCGGTTCAGGCCTGCAGTGCAGCCAGCTGATCCGCCTGGTATTCGTTGATCAGGGGCTCGATGACCTCATCCAGGTTGCCTTCCATGATGCTGTCGAGTTTGTACAGGGTCAGATTGATGCGGTGATCGGTCAGGCGGCCCTGGGGAAAG
>JBFEJM010000172.1:0-5633 GCA_041553175.1 Gammaproteobacteria bacterium
AACCAGATCAGATACTTGAATCTCGAATATTTCACGCCAAAGCACACCAAAGCGCGCAGAGTTGACGCATTTGTGATGAGTCTTTTTCCCGTGTCCTTCGGTGTGAATAGGTTTTTAACGTCTTTCCCATGCCCTGGCTCCAGATAACCCTCCCTGCCGCTGAGAACGATCCGCAACTCCTGGCCGAAGCCTTGGAAGGCCTGGGCGCCATCTCCGTCACCCTGCAGGATGCCGCCGACCAGCCCCTGTTCGAGCCGCCGCCCGGTGCCACCCCGCTGTGGTCACAGACGGCGCTGACGGCCCTGTTCGAGGCGGATTGCGATCTCGACGCGATCAAACAACAGATCGCGGCGCGATTCGGGGATGCGTTGATCGGGCATCTGCGTGTCGATACCCTCGACGATCGCGACTGGGTACGCGCCTGGATGGACGGCTATGCGCCGATGCGCTTCGGTGACCGACTGTGGATCGTTCCGACCGGATTCGAGGCGCCCGACCCGAACGGTGTCAATCTGGAGCTGGATCCGGGGCTTGCCTTTGGCACCGGCACCCATCCGACCACGGCACTCTGTTTGGAATGGCTGGACGCGCATCCGCCAGTCGATCAGATCGTCATCGATTATGGCTGCGGTTCCGGCATTCTGGGCATCGCCGCGCTGAAACTCGGCGCGCGTGAGGTGTGGGCGGTGGACAACGATCCGCAGGCGCTGACCGCCACCCGCGACAATGCGCTGCGCAACGGCGTGGTCGAGCGGCTGCAGGTTTTTCTGCCGGACGCACTGCCGGCGCTGCAGGCCGATCTGTTGCTGGCGAATATCCTGGCCAATCCCCTGATCGAGCTGGCGGCCCGTTTCGCCGGGCTGGTGCGGGCGCAGGGTGACCTGGTGTTGTCCGGTATTCTGGCCGAACAGGCCGAGTCGGTGGCGGCAGCCTATCGACCGCGTTTCGATATGACGCCGCCGGACCAGCGCGAAGACTGGGTGCGGCTTGTCGGCGTGCGCCGGCAGGATTGAACGCGCGCGCCAGGCGCTCGCGACAGCATGAAACAACC
This sequence comes from Gammaproteobacteria bacterium, assembly GCA_041553175.1. GTDB lineage: Bacteria > Pseudomonadota > Gammaproteobacteria > Thiohalobacterales > Thiohalobacteraceae > JAHJQQ01. Next base: position 1,052 of record JBFEJM010000172.1, read on the forward strand.
TGCTAACATCGGATCTCCGCAGAAGGGATCAGTATCCATGTATACCAAGTGTCCGGAGTGCCAGACCCTGTTTCGCGTGCGCGCCGAAATATTGCGCCAGGCGCACGGGCAGGTGCGCTGCGGGCTGTGCGGTGAACAGTTCGATGCCCTCCCGCGGCTGAGCGAAGACCCTGAATCCCTGTTGGCCGCGCCGGCGGAAACGCCGAATGTGACCCCATCGGCCGCGGCCGCGTCTGACGCGATTCTGGGCGATGCGCTGGTGGCCGCTCAGGACGAGCCGAAGGGAGCGGAATCGATCGAAGCCGTTGCGGAGGAATCGCTTGATGCCGATCTTGCGAGCGCAGCCGAGATCGGGGACGAGACAGAGTTTACACCTGAGTTCGAAGCCGAAGCGGGGGATGGGAAGGCCATCGAGTCACTGCCGCTGCCCGAGGATGATGATGCCGGCGTCGAGGAAATCCTGCTGACCGGGATGTCGAATGACGCCGAAATCGACCGCGAGGGCGAGCCCGCGGACTCGGGCCCGGTAGCCGAAGCCGAAACGAGAACCGATTCCGGTGCAGAGGCCATCTCCGAAATCAAGGGGCAGGAGGAAGCGCTCGAGGGCGCGGTGACCACCGAACCCCAAACCCTGGCCAATGAACTGGCCCGGGAAGCGCTGCTGCTGGAAGATGGCGAGCCGCCGGCCCGGACCGGGCAGGTGCTGGCCGGGCTGGCGACACTGATCCTGCTGGTGCTGCTGGCCGGTCAATGGGTGTATATGCAGCGCGTGCCGTTATACGAGAAGGAGGCGCTGAGACCGCTGCTGCAGCGCTTCTGCGTGACGCTCGGTTGCGAGTTGCCGCTGCCGCGGGCGCCGGGACGTTTCGAAATCGTCGATCGTCTGGTGCGCGAGCATCCAAAGGTTCCGGGCGCGCTGTTGGTGGACCTGACCTTTGTCAGCCGGTCGGCCCAGGTGGTGGCCTATCCGGTGCTGGAGTTGCGCCTGGCGGATGTCTCGGGAGGTCGCGTGGCCGGTAGGCGTTTTCAGCCGACGGAGTATCTGTCTGCCGGTATCGATCCGAGTCTGGGTGTCCTACCTAACAGGCTGACACATGTCAACCTCGAACTGATGACGCCCGAGGTCGAAGTGGTCTCGTTTCAGTTCGAGTTTCTATAGCACTTCGTCGAGTTGGTTTTCGATCTCACGCAAAACAGTGCGCGAACCGATTTTGTGCAATAGCTATGCCGCAGGTTCCGTGCGTTTTATCGAAACGGTACGTGCTGTCAGCGCCAAGTGCTTGTTCCCTGGAATAACACCGCCACCGCAAACGTCTTCGGTTTTTTTTACCGCTGGATACAGGGTGCAGCGTTGTTTTAGTGCGGCGGTGGTATAGAATCTTTTTCTGCGAATGCAAGCTTTCGCCGACGCGTTCAAGCGGGTATCATTCGTCGTCCTGTGTGTTGCGCCCCGGCACTTAAGACCTGGATGCAGGCAATGCAAATCGGACCATACAAACTTAGAAACAATCTCGTGCTGGCACCCATGGCGGGTGTAACCGACCGACCCTTCCGACAACTGTGCAAGCAGCTCGGCGCAGGGCTCGCCGTGTCCGAGATGGTGTCGTCGAACTCGCTGTTGTGGGGCAGTCAAAAGACCTTGCGCCGGGCCGATCACGCTGGCGAGGTCGAGCCCAAGTCGGTGCAGATCGCCGGTGCCGATCCGCAGCTGATGGCCCAGGCGGCCCGGCACAATGTCGACAACGGCGCGCAGATCATTGATATCAACATGGGCTGCCCGGCGAAAAAGGTGTGCAATGTCATGGCCGGTTCGGCACTGCTGCAGGACGAGGATCTGGTTCAGCGTATCCTCGATGCGGTGGTGAACGCAGTGGATGTGCCGGTGACACTGAAGATCCGCACCGGTTGGGATAAATCCCATCGCAATGGCATTCGTGTTGCGCAAATTGCCGAGCAGGCCGGGATTCAGGCGCTGGCCGTGCACGGACGGACCCGGGCCTGCGGCTACAGCGGCGATGCCGAATACGACACCATCCGCGCCATCAAGTCATCCGTCGCGATACCGGTGATGGCCAACGGCGACATACGCACGCCTGAGAAGGCGCGCGAAGTGCTGGAACACACGGGCGCCGATGCCATTATGGTCGGCCGCGCGGCACAGGGACGGCCTTGGATATTTCGAGAATTGGAACATTACCTGTCTACAGGGCAATACCTGCCTGAGCCAACAATAGAGGAGATACGCGCCATTATGCTGGGGCACCTCCACAATCTATACGCGTTCTACGGTGACTTCACCGGCCTGCGCGTCGCACGCAAACATATTTCCTGGTACAGCAAGGGGCAGCCCGGCGGCGCGGTGTTTCGCGATCGCGTCAATCGGGTCGAGACCGTGACCGAGCAGCTGGCTTTGATCAGCGAATTCTTTGACCGTCTGGCCGACGGCGGGGAGTTGGCGGCATGAGCGTACCAGCGGAGAAAAAGGCCATCTTTCATGAAAGCGCACATCTGAGCTGCGAACCGCTGCGAATCCGCGATGCGGTACAGGAATGCCTGGCGATCTATTTCGCGGACCTGGACGGACACCAGGCGGCGGATGTGTACCAGCTGGTCATGGGTGAGGTGGAACCGGCCATGCTCGAGACCGTGCTGGGATTCACGCACGGGAATCAGACCCGTGCCGCTGAAGTGCTCGGCATCAATCGCACCACGCTGCGCAAGAAACTCCGCCAATACGGTCTGGAGCCCTGAAGCGCAGCCCGGCCTGTCCGTGACGGCGGCCGGAGTGCGGCCGGGTTCGAGCGCGGCAATGCCCTGATTCCAGCCGTTCGCCACCCTGCGTGGCACACGGCCTTGTCTGCAGTAGTTTCCATAACAATAGCGATACGGGTGCCACGGATTGGCTGGCATAACGACTTAAATGAGCGACAACACAGCCATGATGAAAATCAAGCGCGCACTGATCAGTGTGTCCGACAAGACGGGTGTGGCGGAATTCGCCCGCCAGCTCAGCTCCATGGGCGTGGAGATCCTGTCCACCGGCGGTACCGCGAAGCTGCTGGCCGACGGCGGCATCCCCGTCATCGAGGTGTCCGACCACACCGGATTCCCGGAAATGATGGACGGCCGCGTCAAAACCCTGCATCCCACCATTCACGGCGGTATCCTGGGCCGGCGCGGCGTCGACGACGGCGTCATGCGCGAACACAACATTCCGCCCATCGATCTGGTGGTGGTGAATCTGTATCCGTTCGAGCAGACAGTTGCCAAACCGGGCTGCGATCTGCCGACCGCGATCGAGAATATCGACATCGGGGGTCCGACCATGCTGCGCGCGGCGGCCAAGAATCACGCCGCCGTGACGGTGGTGGTGGATGCCGCCGATTACGAGACCGTGCTGGCCGAAATGCGCGCCAACAGCGGCGCCGTCACCGACGCCACCCGCTACTCGCTGGCGGTGAAGACGTTCGAACATACCGCCCGTTACGACGGCGCCATCGCCAACTATCTCGGCAGCCGCAATCTGCCCGACAGCGACAGCGGTTTCCCGCGCACCCTGAGTCTGCAGTTCCGCCGTGCCCAGTCCATGCGCTACGGTGAGAATCCGCACCAGAATGCCGCCTTCTATGTCGAACACAAATGTGTCGAGGCCAGTGTCGCCACCGCGCATCAATTGCAGGGCAAGGAGCTGTCCTACAACAATGTCGGCGACACCGATGCCGCGCTGGAATGTGTGAAGAGCTTCAATGAAGGCCCGGCCTGCGTCATTGTCAAACATGCCAATCCCTGCGGCGTGGCGTTTGGCCGCAATCTGCTCGAGGCCTATGATCGTGCCTACCAGACCGATCCGGAGTCGGCCTTTGGCGGCATTATCGCCGTCAACGGCGAGCTGGACGCGGCGACTGCCAAGGCCATTATCGATCGTCAGTTCGTCGAGGTGATCATCGCCCCCGACGTGGCGGCCGATGCACTGGAGATCCTGGCCAGCAAGAAGAATGTGCGTGTGCTTGCCTGTGGTCGCTGGAGTCAGGCGCCGCTGCCGCGGTTGGATTTCAAGCGCGTGACCGGTGGTCTGCTGGTGCAGGATGCCGATCTCGCGCTGACCAATGACATCAAGGTCATGACCAAGATCGCGCCGACCGAGCAGCAGATGCAGGATCTGCTGTTTTCCTGGCGTGTCGCCAAGTTCGTCAAATCCAACGCCATCGTTTACGGTCGCGACGGCATGACCATCGGCGTCGGTGCCGGCCAGATGAGCCGCGTGAATTCGGCGCGTATTGCCGGTATCAAGGCCGAGCACGCCGGGCTGGAGGTGAAGGGATCGGTGATGGCCTCGGATGCCTTCTTCCCGTTCCGCGACGGCATCGATCAGGCCGCCGTCGCCGGCATCGCCGCGGTGATTCAGCCGGGCGGTTCCATGCGCGACGAGGAAGTCATCGCCGCCGCCGACGAACACGGCATGGCGATGGTGTTCACCGGCATGCGGCATTTCAGACATTGATACAACCCGGTCTCGCGCGACAAGGTTCTGTAGCATGAAAGTACTCATCATCGGCGGTGGCGGGCGCGAACATGCGCTGGC
>JBFEJM010000173.1:0-5586 GCA_041553175.1 Gammaproteobacteria bacterium
GCCGCGCCGCCATTGCGCGCCCGTTATCTGCAGTTGACTTTCGATGGCCTGATGCAACTCATCCAACAAATCGTCGACGCTGAACAGATCCTCTCCGCCGCCGCCACCACGGGCAAACGACAGCATATCGTTGACCATCCGTTCCAGATGACGTAGACGTTCGATCAAACGACCGGAAAAACGAGTACGATCGCCAGCCGGCAATTCATCCTTGGCCAGATGGGAACCATAGAGTACGGCTGCTGACAGCGGTGTCCGGATCTGATGGGCAAGACTGGCCGCCATCTCGCCCATCGCGCCCAGACGTTGCTGACGATTGACTAATTCCTGGAGCGCGTGCGTTTCGGTTACATCATGCAGGACTAAGAGTCGGCCGGGCTCGTTTTCAAGTAAGCAACCGGCGATATTCAAACGACGACCGTCGTGCAGGCTGACCTCAGTGGCGTGACCGGTCAGACTCACAAAGGCACGCGAACTGACTGCATGCCAATGTTCACCGACCAGAGGTTCACCCAGCTGCTCGCGAGCTGCGCGATTGCATTCACGTACCCGTTCTTCACCATCCAGTACCAGCACCCCCACCGGCAGGGCTTCAATGATGGCCTGGAGACGGTCTGCCAGATGTTCCTTCTCGGCGAGTTCTTCCTGGCGCTCGGAACGCGCCGTGGTGAGTTCGGTGTTCAGCTGCGCCACCCGCTGCTCGAGGTCCCGATAGGACTGCTCGAGTTGGACCGACATACGGGTGAACGCGTCAAAGGCATCTGCCAAAGCTTGGGGGGTTAGCGTGGTCGTCATGTCGCGCAGCTCCTGTATTCGGTTCACGTCCATTGGACGCGCACGAAAAACAAGAGCAACAACTGTGCCCGATTTGTTTATATTCTTTAATACAATCAGTTAAAGTCGTTAAATTTGAAGGTCGTCAAATTGACGGCGCTTCAGAGTACCTGCGTTTATGGGGTTGCGGTCGAATTTATTCAATAAATTCCGCGAGTTTGCGGAAATTGGCTAAAAAAAATCCCGGGACGTCGCCCGGGATCATACAAATATCGTTTAGTAATATGAAGTTAGATGTCGTTTAGATATGGACGTCAAACTCCCGCCGCATTTTCGCGCTGAAGCCCATACTTGCGCAGCTTCTCTACTAACGTGGTACGTCGCATACCCAAACGCTTGGCCGCATGCGCCACCACACCGCCGGCGTCGTCCAGCGCCTGCTTGATGAAATTGAGCTCCAGATTGTTCAGGTGCTCTTTGAGGTCGATGCCTTCACGCGGCAGACGCGGTTCATCGAACTCAAGTGGCTGCGGATTGACGACCAGATCTTCACTGAGCTTGGCTGGCGGCAGACTGCCTTCCAACTGGAATTTCTCCGGCAGATCCCCGATATCGACCACACCGAAAGGATGCAGGATAGCCAACCGTTCAATGACGTTCGCCAACTCGCGTACATTGCCAGGCCAGTTATAGTGGCAGAGCCCCATCACAGCCGCGGAAGTGAGTCGCACGGAACCACGCTTTTCGTGCTCGATACGCCGAATCAGTTCATTGACCAACATGGGAACATCTTCGGCACGTTCACGCAGCGGCGGCATCTCGATCGGGAAGACATTCAGACGGTAGAAAAGATCTTCGCGAAACTTGCCTTCCTTGATCGCTTCTTCCAGATTGCGATGGGTAGCCGCAACAACGCGTACATTCGCATCGATACTCTTGTTACTACCCACCCGTTCAAAAGTTCGTTCCTGCAGGACACGCAACAACTTGACCTGCATCGGCAGACTCATATCACCGATTTCATCCAGGAACAGCGTACCGCCATCGGCCATCTCGAAACGGCCCTGCCGGGCACTGATTGCGCCGGTAAACGCGCCCTTCTCATGACCGAACAATTCGGATTCGAGCAGGTCACCGGGAATGGCACCGCAGTTGATCGGCACGAATGCCTTTTCGCGCCGAGAGGAGTTGTAATGCAGGTTACGCGCGACGACTTCCTTGCCGGTGCCTGATTCACCCAGAATCAGCACATTCGCATCGGAATCGGCTACCTGCTGGATATACTTGCGAACCTGCTGAATAGCGCGACTGCTTCCGACCAGGCTTCGAAACAGATCAACTGGTCGTTGCCGGCCCGCTTCCTGATGCGCTTCTCGATAGACCTCCGCCTGATGCAATGCATTGGTCACCTGGCTATAACGAGGCGGGATTTCGATACGTCCCAGCAGGCATGAACCAGCATCAATCTGCACTGTCGGCTCTTTGCCTTTCTGGCTCAGCAGGAAAATCGGCAGATGCTGATCCAGTTCGTGAATTTCTTTGAGAAGTTTCTCGAGAGCCTTATCGGATTTGCATTGCCCGAGCAGAATGGATATGAACTCGTTAGGATCCTCGATTGCCTCTCGCCAGCGATTGCAATCGGAAACCAGCTCAGCTTCACAATCGATGAATTTGAGGACTGCACTGAGTTCGTTGCCGCGATCGGCGTCCGCCTCGATGATCAGCACCTTGCCATCAAACGACATATATATTCCCTCCAGGGCCGCTTGCAATCCGGGTCTACGGGACTTGGCTCAGGGGTTTAGCTCTTCAAAAGCGCCAAGTCAGCCCGGATTTCTTTATAGGTGGCCCACAGTTAATCACCGAAATCGGGAAATGTCAAAATTCCGACGTATTGTTAGCATCTACTAATATACTCCTGATCAAAGTGGCGGGTTGATCCTGAATATTCATTAATGTCTGAGAGTCATGAAGGTCGGTTAGTTCATGACCTTACATTAACTAAATATCTTACTGTATTTAATACAAAATAAACTTGATTCCCTGTTTGACGTAAGCACCGGAAGCTTTGCGGAAGCGTCAAAAGATCTACTCACACGCAACAGCTGTTGCTCGCATGAAACAGGCCAGAGGTTATTGGATTGGATTTGTTGGTGTGAAGTGCAGAGGCGACCCTGCACTCCAACGGGGATGGCCCTAGGCTAGCGACTATTCCGGTCGTAGGCGCGCAGCGCTGTGCGGCCCCGACCCATCTGTCGAACCTGACCCGCAAGTTCATTATGACGGTGTTGCGTAAGCGTCACTATTTCTTGATCCGCAGTGAGGATCTCTTCCAGTAACGGCTTGAGTTTGGGATCAGGTGTTGGTGTTGCAAAGACCAATCGCAGCAGCGGCCGCCGCTCGGCTTCGATACTAATGGTGTTATCCCAGTCACCCTTGCGGGCACAATCCAAAATCTCTTGGGTCAGCCTGCGCAATCGGTCTGTGGCGTGCTCTCCCGATTCTGCTTGGGATATTATGTTCATTCCGTCTTAACGGACAACCGCATTATTGGCTGGTGGATTGGGGACATTGACCTGCTCACCTATTGCGTCCCAGGCCTCCTTGATCTGTCGCATCAGACTCGTCACTTCATCGAGCTTTGCAACATTATTGTCGCGGTTCGACTCGATCAGACATTGCTGCATGTAGATATACAGATCTTCAAGATTCTGTGCGATTTCGCCACCCTCGTCCTTATTCAGACTCGCTTTGAGACCCTGAATTATGGAAATCGCCCATCCAATCTGCTGCCCTTTCGCCTGAATATCTCCGCGCTGCATAAACCCTTTGGCGCGCGCAATTTTTTCCAACGCTCCGTCCATGAGCATCTGAATCAACCGGTGGGGGCTGGCAGATTCCACGCCGGTCTGCACAGCCGTTTTGTTATATTGGCCAAGTGCATTACGTGCGCTGGGGTATGTCATATGCTTGTTCCTCTCGGGTGTTGCATCTATGTAGAGTTGATTCTGTTAAATCCAACCAACCCACTATATCCCATTTCCTAGCATACTCCGTGCCGGGAGCGGATAGTTGTCGAAAGCTTTTTTACCGCTGTTGTTGCTGGTTAAGTACAGACAGTTGTTGAGTAAGAAATGCGCTGGTCGACTGTAGTTGACTGAGCATGGTATCCAACGAATTAAACTGCGATAAATAACGTGTTTCGACTAAGCTTAGGCGGTATTCCAGGTTCTCGATCCGAGAATTTAGTGTCTTCTTGTTGGCATTAATACCATCCTCGCGCCCATCGATGAGCCCATCGGCCTGGAGAATAGTGGATATCCGTGCATCCAGCCGGAACAGATATCCCTGATTGTCATGCGCGAATACTTCCGCCAGGCCAGTGAAATCACTGGCAATTGCGTCTTCAAGATCGGAACTGTCCAGCTGCATTGTTCCATCCCGCTGAATAGTCACTCCGATTTGCGAAAGATAGTTGAAGCTGCCAGTGAGCCCCGTTGGCACAGTATTAAGCACACTTCGCAAACTTGAGTCGATACTCCTCAGCGTGCTATCGCTCTTGAGTTCTTTATCTCCCAGCGCCTTCATAGTGGTGCGCAATTCGTTGTAGGCATCAACAAAACTCTGTACCGATGCCGTTACTTCCTCAGTATCGCGCGCGATGGTCAGAGTTTCTGCCGATGCTGTCGGCGCTTTCAGATTGAGCGTTAGACCGCCAATGGCGTCATTGATGCTGTTCGAACCGCGGGTAATGGTATAGACGTTATCGACAATGATCTCGGAATCCAGCTCGGCGAGCGTCGCCACATTATTAATGGTCGTCATCCCTAACTCTGTTCCGAGCGAACCGGTGAACGCGAGGTCCATTGCCTGGGCCGCGCCGGACTCTATTGACGTCAGCACCAGCCTGTGGCTGGTCGCTGTTTCGGAAACAATGGTCGCTGTCACGCCGGCATCGCCATCATTTATCGCGTCGCGGATCTGACTCAACGTCATGCCGCCCACGTCAAAAGTAACCGGGTTACCGTCAACGGTAATGGTCATCTGATCGCCGGCACCACCGATTGCAGTCGTGCCGGTATCAGGTTGAGCCAGAGAACCCTGCTTGTGATTCTGTGCGAGACGGTTTACTTGTACATCTAGAGAGCCGACTGCCGCGCTGGAATTTGCCACAGCCGTGATTGCATCCGCATCTGTGGATGTTGCGGAATAGATCTGGAATGCATCGATCGATTTCAGGTCGCTCAGTGCCGACTGAAAGGTCGATAAGGCACTGCGGAAACGACCATAGGCACTGAGTTGGGTATCCAGCGTCGATAACGACGTCTGCATGGCCTGCAGGGGACGCCGCTCCAACGACATAAGCTGCCGTACAATCGACTGTACATCCAGCCCCGACCCTATACCCGGTGAACTAATCATTTTGCCCTTCCCGCCTTCCGGCCCGGTGTACTACTTTGCAAAAAGAGTACCAGACCTTCAGGCCCGCACCTTCAGCAACACCCCCGCACCTTCGTTCAGATGATTCGCGATTTCGAGCAGCTCCTCACGGGGAATCTGCCGAATCACTTCCTTGGTTTCCGAATCAAGGACTTTTATGATTGTCTGACCACTATCCTGATCGATCGTAAACTGCAGATCCCGATTGAGCGTTTGAACAAACTCGTTCATCTCACTCACAACCCGTTCGACCTGGTAGGGTTGATCTGTTTCGGCTTCCTGGCGCAACCCGCGATCCTGCGGCAATGTGTTGCCTGTTGTTGCGGCAACCTCCTTCCCCTTGTCAACGCCACGGAGATCCTGGGTCCGGCC
>JBFEJM010000174.1:0-5526 GCA_041553175.1 Gammaproteobacteria bacterium
CGCGTGATCAAGGGGCTATCCTATCTTCTGCGTCAGCGTCTGCGCAGTACCGATCTGATCGGTCGTTACGGCGGCGAGGAATTCGCGATCATTCTGCCGGGCGTTGAAGCGGAGGGTGCGCTGGCTGTATTGGAGGAGATTCGGCAGGCATTTGCCGAAATCGAGTTCGATGCCGATGGCTCGAAATTCGGCGTGACGCTCAGTGCCGGTGTGGTGACCTGCCGACGCTGCGAGGATGCGCAGAAACTGACGGAGACGGCCGATAGCGCGCTGTATGAGGCCAAGAACAGCGGCCGCAATCGTGTGGTATCCAGAACGTTATAAACTCGCGAGCGCCTGCTCAGTCCAACGGCGGCAGAGGCTCCGGTTTGCCGATCCCATACCCCTGCGCGAAATCGACCCCCATCTTGCCCAGGCTGTCGCGGATCGCCGTGTTTTCCACAAACTCCGCGATGGTTCGAATGCCCAGGACATGGCCGATCTGATTGATCGACTCGACGATGGCGCTGTCCATGGCATCGGTTTCCATATCCTTGACGAAGTTCCCGTCGATCTTCAGATAGTCCACCGGCAAATTCTTGAGATAGGCGAACGAACTCAGTCCGCTGCCGAAATCGTCCAGCGCGAACTCGCAGCCCATTGAACGCAATTCCCGAATAAACTCGATAGCGTTGCCCAGGTTGGCGATGGCCGCGGTCTCGGTGATCTCGAAGCAGATGCTGTTCGGCTGGACTTTGTGCTGCGTCATCTGCTCGCGGATATATTCCAGCATGCGGTCGTCGTTGAGGGACGTGCCGGACAGATTGATGGCGCAATTGGCATCCTTACCCTCTCCGGATCGTCTGCAGTGCGCGGCGCAATACTGGAAGGCGGCACTCAACACCCAACGGTCCAGCGTCGGCATCAGATTGAAGCGCTCCGCGGCGGGAATGAAATTGCCGGGCGGAACCAGCTTTCCCTCCCGATCGATCATGCGCAACAACATCTCGTAATGATGTACGCGATAATTGTCGGTCAAAGAGATGATAGGCTGGCGATAGAGGATCAGGCGCTGTTCCTCGAGGGCCTGATTGATGCGCGATACCCATTGCATTTCACTGTGTCGGCGCGCCTGCTCGATGTCGCCTTCCTGATAGACATGCAGTCGGTTGCGGCCCATATCCTTGGCGACATAACAGGCGACATCCGCGGCACTCATAACCGCCGATGAACTCTGATGTGCGCCGACAATGGGTGCAAGACCTATGCTTGCGCTTACATCGAAACTGCTGTCATCCCAGCGGAAGTGGAAATCATGGATCGCGCGTAGAATCTGTTCGCCGTATTTGATGCCAGTGGTCAGGTCATGGTTGGGTAGCAGGATACCGAATTCATCACCGCCCAGCCGGGCATAGATAGTGTTTTCGGGTAGATTCTTGCCGATGAGTGTGCCGAGCTGGCGGAGGAGTTCGTCGCCGGCGACATGGCCGCAGGTATCGTTGACGACCTTGAACTGATCGAGGTCGATGTACAGCATGACATGCTGGTGACCCACGGCGTCGCCCCGTTGCAGCAGTTGCGCGAGTCGTGTTTCGAATTCGCTGCGATTGTGCAGTCCGGTGAGTGCGTCGTGAGTCGTCTGCCAGCTGATCTGGCGTGCCATGTGCCGTTCGTAGCTGACATCGTGAAAGACCAGCACAACGCCGATGATACTGCCATCCGGGTCACGAATCGGTGCCGCCGAATCCTCGACCGGGAACTCCTGGCCATCGCGGTTGATGAGTAACGACTGAGCGCCGAGCGCCACATTGGAGCCGGTGCGCAGGCAGATGTCGGCAGGATTCTTGATCTGTTGTCGCGTGGTCTCATTGACCACCGTAAAAATACGCATCAACGGCTGATTCTGTGCATGCTCGTTGGTCCAGCCGGTAAGCTGTTCGGCCACCGGGTTGAGGTAGTTCACCAGCCCCTCGGCATCGGTGGTGATGACGGCGTCACCGATGGAATGGAGTGTGACCAACGCCCGTTCGCGTTCCCGGAACAGCGCCTGTTCCGCCTGTCGGCGACGGCGTCTCTCATCGGCCTCACGCAACTCACGTTCGATTGCCGGAGCCAGACGCGCCAGGTTGCCCTTCATGATGTAATCGCTGGCACCGGCCTTCATGGCCTTGACTGCGGTTTCCTCGCCGACTTCGCCGGAGACCAGCAACGCCGGCAGGTCGGGATCGTGCCGGCGCACCATGGCCAGCGCACTGAGGCCATCGAAACCCGGCATGGAGAAATCGGCGATGACGATCTGCCATGGCGGATCGGCGCGCAGGGCCCGACGAACGCCTTCTGCGGTATCTACCCGCGTCGACTCGGGCGCGTAACCGCCCCGCTGCAGCGCCAGCAGCACCAGTTCGGCATCGTCCGCTGAATCATCAATCAATAAGACACGAAGAGGGATCGCCATGAATGAAGCGCCTTTATCCTTATAGTGTTCTGGCTGGCCGGATTAACTGCATGCCAGGCGCATGGGATCGAGTCTAGTCCGATTCAACTTGCCGCCGCCAGTGACCCGATTTGCCGCCACGTTTCTCCAGCAGACGGATGTTGTCCAGGGTCATGCCCCGATCTACGGCCTTGCACATATCGTAAATCGTTATCAGTGCGATCTGGACAGCGATTAAGGCTTCCATTTCCACCCCGGTCTTGCCGTGCGTCTCGACCGTGGCCTGGCAGCGAACGGCGGCAGGATTGTCCTCCGGCGTCAGCTCAAGATCGACGCGGGTGAGTGCCAGCGGATGACAGAGGGGGATGAGGTCGGACGTCTTCTTGGCGGCCATAATGCCGGCCACGCGCGCGATACCCAGCACGTCTCCCTTTTTGTGGTCGCCCTGCCGTATGCGCGCAAGCGTGTCAGGCTGCATGTATATCCAGCCTTCGGCGACGGCGACCCGGTGTGTTTCGGATTTGTCACCGACATCGACCATGTGCGCGTCGCCGGCGGCATTGAAGTGGGTGAGTTCTGCCATGCGGTCGGGGTATTCGGGTTGCCTGTAAGGTGGCGTGTTAAACTAGCGCGTATGCGTAATCTATGACGTTTATCATAGTTGGCCTATTCCACAACCGCAATCTGTGATTCCATGACAGTCCATGTACGATTCTTCGCCAGTCTGCGTGAGCGGCTGGACATCGGCGATCAGGACGTTGCCGTCACCGCCGGCGTTACCGTAGCCGATATCTGGCGCCAGGTTTTGGGTGAGCGGGAAATGCCCTCCAATATCCTGGCCGCCGTCAATATGGAATATGTGCCTTTCACCGCACCTGTTCAGGACGGCGATGAAGTGGCCTTCTTCCCACCGGTGACCGGGGGTTGACGATGTTGGTCGAAATACTGGAACAGCCGTTCGATCCCTGGCGCCGCCTGCAGGCGTATCAGGACACGCAGCTCGCGCCGGGGCAATTCGGGGCGACCGCCGCCTTTGTCGGCACCATGCGCGATTTCAATGCCGGCGATAACGTGCGGGGCATGCAGCTCGAGCACTATCCGGGGATGACCGAGAAGTATCTGGAACAGATCAGTCAGGCTGCGGCGGCGCGCTGGGAGTTGCTGGACAGCATGATTCTGCATAGGGTCGGTGCACTTGCACCGAATGATCCCATTGTGCTGGTCGCCGTCTGGTCCGCGCATCGAAAGGATGCCTTCGAGGCCAGTCGCTGGCTGATGGAGGAATTGAAGTCACGTGCGCCGTTCTGGAAGAAAGAACAGCTGACTGAAGGCGAGCGCTGGGTGGAAGGGAATACGGATGGATACTGAAAACTGAATTTAGTTTACACCGCAGCCCGTGACTCCGCTGCAACATCGAGAATTTCGAACGTCATCGTCTCAAGATCACCCATGATATAGGTTGCCGGCGCGGCAACGCCGCCGACCGTGCCGGGATTCACCACCAGGCTCATACCCCCCTTGATGTTCGCGACCCGGTCCACCGCGGCTTTGTGGTCGTGCCCGCAACAGACAATGTCCCAATCGCCTGTCGTTGCCAGCGCCTGTGCGTAATGCGGGTAGTGCACCAGGAAGATGCGTTTGCCGGCGAGCTCGATACCTGCGTCCTGGCCGTAGAAGTTGACCACACTGGAGGGTTTCGAGCTGATGCGCGCCATCATGTAGAGATCGCCGCTGTTATTGCCGTGAATGACATGTACCGGCAGCCCGATCGGCTGGAGAACATTCAGTGTGCTCGGCGCGACCACGTCACCGCAATGCAGTACCGCCTCGGCGCCGCGTGTTTTCGCATCGAGCACTGCCGCCTCAAGCAAGGCGCGGTTGTCGTGGCTGTCGGAGACGATTGCGATTTTCATAGGTGTCGGTACTCGGGTTTGAAGAAGGGGCCGGGGCCGGGGCCAGGGCTTGGATTTTCGCGGAACCCCGAACGCCGATCCCCGACCTCTGAGGTCAGAAGTTCGGTTTCTCCGGCGCGTCCTTGTACATCTGTACGCTGGCCATGATCTCGGCCTTGGCTTCTTCGATGCCGGCCCAGCCATCCACCCGCACCCATTTGCCTTCATCGAGATCCTTGTAGTGCTCGAAGAAGTGCGCGATCTGTTCCAGGATCGAATCGGGCAGGTCGCGGAAGTCCTTCACCTTGCGATACAGGGTACAGAGTTTGTCGACCGGCACGGCCAGAACCTTGGCATCGTCGCCGGACTCGTCGGTCATTTTCAGTACGCCCACCGGACGGCAGCGCACCACCGAGCCGGAGATGAGCGGCACCGGCGTCAATACCAGTACATCCACCGGATCACCGTCTGCGGACAGCGTGTGCGGGACGTAGCCGTAATTGCAGGGATAGTGCATGGCCGTGTGCATGAAGCGATCGACAAACATGGCGCCGGTCTTCTTGTCGACCTCGTATTTGACCGGATCGGCGTGCGCGGGAATCTCGACAATCACATTGATGTCATTGGGCACATCGCGGCCCGAATCGACGCGGTCCAGGTTCATGGGAGCGGCCTCGGCACAAAGAAAAAGGGCCGGTAGTATACCGGCCCTCAATAAGAATTTCCTGATTTACCCTTTAAATCCTTTCAACGCGAAGGCGCCTAAGGCGCACGAAGGAATGATTCGAACAGGAATCAGGTTTTCCTTTGCGCGCCTTCTGCGCCTTGGCGTTTAGAGCTTTTCCTTGTCTCAGTCAAAACTTACAGCAACGGCACGATCAAGAGCGCCACGATGTTGATGATCTTGATCAACGGGTTGATGGCAGGACCGGCGGTGTCTTTGTAGGGGTCGCCTACGGTGTCACCGGTGACTGCGGCCTTGTGGGCCTCGGAGCCTTTGCCGCCGTAATTGTCATCCTCGATGTACTTCTTGGCGTTGTCCCAGGCGCCACCACCGGTGGTCATGGAAATGGCCACGAAGATACCGGTGACGATGGTGCCGAGCAGCACGCCGCCCAGCGCGACCGGGCCGAGGGTCAGGCCGACGATGACCGGCACCGCGACCGGCAGCAGCGAGGGGATGATCATCTCCTTGATGGCGGCCTTGGTCAGCATGTCGAC
>JBFEJM010000175.1:0-5497 GCA_041553175.1 Gammaproteobacteria bacterium
AAAGGACGTCCGACATGAAGGTCAATGCATTGATGATCGCGAAACCCGTCAGCGTAAACATGGATGTCACGCTGGCCGAGATCCGCGAGCTGTTTGAACATGTGTCTTTTCATCATTTGCTGGTTGAAGACGATGGCCGCCTCGTCGGCATCATCTCGGATCGCGATATGCTCAAATGGTTGAGTCCTTATGTCGGCACGCCGAGTGCGCGGGCCGCTGACGAGAATCTCCTGACCCGTCGAGCGCATCAGATCATGTCGCGCAATCCGGTGACGATCGGTCCTGACGCGCCTATCACGCAGGCGCTGAAGATCATGAATGAGGAGAAGCTGTCCTGCCTGCCGGTGATCGATGACAGAGGGGGCATCGTCGGTATCATCAGCATAAAGGATCTCATGCGTTTCTTTGCCAGGATTTTCCGGGATACGAATTAGGAGTACAGTTCGTGCGATTTGATTCGAGAACCCGCGAGCGAGTTCCTGCAGACCATCGTCTCAACGTTGAAACTTATCAGGAGGCCATAAACATGAAATACAGGACACATCCCCGCTCCAGAATGCTGATGGGCTTGCTCATAGCGGTACCCATGACCGCGTCAGCCGCCTGGGAGGGTAGCGCAAATATCGCCCTGACCAGCGATTACGTTTTTCGCGGTGTCAGCCAGACCGATGAGGACCCGGCGATTCAGGGCGGTCTGGACCTTGCGCACGATTCCGGTTTTTACATCGGCACCTGGGCATCGAATGTCGATTTCAATGAGGAAGACAGCACGGATCCCGCGGCCGATGAGGCCGCCGATATGGAGCTGGATGTATACCTTGGCTATGCGAATGAGATTGGCGACATCAGTTATGACATCGGTCTGCTGCGTTACATTTATCCGGGCGCCGATGCCGATCTCGATTACAATGAACTGATCATCGCGCTGGGTTATGGCGGGTTCACCGGTACGCTGGCCTATTCGAACGATATATTCGCCAGTGATGAGACGGGTTTCTACTACGGCCTGAACTATGCGCATGAACTCGCGCAGGGCTTTGTCGTGTCAGCCAGCGCCGGTTACTCCGATTTCGACAAGAATGTGGCGGGGCCCGGAGTCCCCGACAGTTATGTCGATTATCATGTGGGCGTCGCAAAGGATTTCGCCGGTTTTGGCTTTGACCTGTCGTGGTATGACACCAGCAGCGATGGCGAGGAGCTGTTCGGCGATATCGCCGGCAGTCGCGTCGTGTTTACTCTTTCAAAGGATCTGTAACAGGTCGATCGGGGTCAGAGCGCGGGTCAGTTGGTATCAGCTGAAACCGTGTTCTGGCCCCTTTGCCGGCATTGCGACATGGAAATCAATCAGCGTTTCATTGCTGGATAGAGTGTTTTTGCATTTATCGATAAGCGCTGTCAGAACTCTCCATTGGCGCCACGCTGCATGATTTCAAGGATGGTCTCCTTGATCCTGTTCGCCTCTTTCAGCAGCTCGGGCGGAAGCGGTTTCCCGCCAGAGATCATCAGATCCATGTTCAGCGAGTAGAGTGCGTGATTGCCCTGCTTGTCCTCCACCAATGCGATACGGCAGGGCAGGTAAGCCGCGAAGGCATCGCTGTAGTCGACCATCTTCATCGCCGTGCGCGGATCGCAGTACTGATAGATCTTCAGAAAGCGCTGCTTCTCGCCGGTCATCAGTTCGACCTGCTCCGATAGAGGCAATTCTCCGACCCCTTTGATGTTCTTCTGGTTAGCGACAAAGCCCATGACCTGTTCCGCATCGGCCGGACTGACGCCATCGGCCAGAGGCATTTTCCAGACGGTCGCATCGGCGCTGTTGCCGCTTTCCTTCAGGCGTGTCCACATGTCGGCATACATCCGCGGCGCGTCTGAATCCAATGCCTGCAAGGCATCGATATCCGCTTTGTAGGTGATGGCGAGATACACGGCACCGACGACTACGAATAGACCTATCAAGGCAAAGACATTGCGGATGGCATTCATATCGAACCCTCTGGCGGTATCAGGTAAGCGGAAAGTCTAGTCGGCCGATCGCGGTTCGGCCAATCGCCGAATGATCAATGGCGTCGTGATTCCGTCATCCCACCTTCGGCAGGTGCAGCAGCGATTCCTTGATTGCCTCCTCGGGGTACTCGTAATTCTCCAGCTGTCCACTGAAATAACGGTCATACGAGGTCATATCGAAATGCCCGTGGCCGGAGAGGTTGAACAACAGTGTCTTGGCCTCACCGCTCGCGGCACACGCTTTGGCCTCGCGCACGACGGCGGCGATGGCGTGATTGGATTCGGGGGCGGGCAGGATGCCTTCCGTGCGCGCGAACAGCACGCCAGCCTCGAACGTTTCCAGTTGCGGCACCGACATCGCCTCGATCAGTCCCTCATTGTAGAGCTGGCTCACCAGTGCGGAATCGCCGTGATAGCGCAGTCCACCGGCATGAATGCCGGGCGGCATGAAGTCGTGACCGAGTGTGTACATCTTCATCAGCGGCGTATGGCCGACCGCGTCGCCGAAGTCGTAGGTGTACACCCCCTTGGTCAGGGTCGGGCAGGAACTCGGTTCGACCGCGACCAGCCGCACCGGGCTGCCGGCCGCCTTGTCGGCGAAGAACGGAAACGCAATGCCGCCGAAATTTGAACCACCACCGCAGGGTGCAAAAACCATGTCGGGATAGTCGTCGACCAGCGCCAGCTGTTTACGTGCCTCTTCGCCGATGATGGTCTGATGCAGGAGGACATGATTCAGCACCGAACCCAGCGCATAGTTCGTATCCTTGCGTCCGGCCGCTTCCTCCACCGCCTCGGAGATGGCGATGCCGAGCGAACCCTCCGAGTCCGGGTGCAGCTTGAGGATCTGTCGTCCGGCCTCGGTCATATCGGTGGGGCTGGCGAAAACCTCCGCGCCCCAGGTCTGCATGAGCGAGCGCCGGTAGGGTTTCTGTTGATAGCTGATCTTGACCATATAGACACGCACCTCGAGCCCGAACATCTGTCCGGCCAGCGCCAGCGAACAGCCCCACTGGCCGGCACCGGTCTCGGTGGTGAGGCGCCTGATGCCGGCCTGTTTGTTGTAAAAGGCCTGCGCCACCGCTGTGTTCGGCTTGTGCGAACCGGCCGGACTCACGGATTCATTCTTGTAGTAGATTCTGGCCGGCGTCTTCAACGCCGCCTCCAGCCGATGTGCCCTGTATAAAGGTGAGGGCCGCCACAGCCGCAGTACCTCGCGCACTTCGTCCGGGATCGGTATCCAGCGCTCGGTGGCCATCTCCTGCATCAGCAGCGATTCGGGAAAGATGCTCAACATTGCCTCCGGCGGTACCGGATTGCCGTCGGGCCCGAGGTAAGGCGCCGGCTTGTTGGGCATATCCGCCATGATGTTGTACCAGTGCTCTGGCATTTCAGATTCAGGAAGCAGGATCTTGGTCTGCATCGGGCATCCTCCGGTTATTGATTTTGAGTCGCGGCCCCCATACGCCGCATCTGCAGATCATCCCACAAGGCGCGACGCCCGGCAGCCCGATTCTACGCTGAAATTGACCTGCGGCAGGCAATGGACGCCGACCCGCACGGTGCGGGGCCCAGGCGGTTGGCTTGGGATGCCGGCGCCCCCGGGTTGGCCAGATTGAATCGGAATTCTGCCTGTCCCTCAAGGGAAAATCCTGTTGTCGACGAAGATGGACTACTCTAGATGGAAGCCTGCGCGAAACTGATTCCTCAGGGTGAGCCATGGAGGTCACGTGATAGAAACAGATGAACCCAATTTGCCCGGCGAGATACTCAAGGTTCTGCAGGAACTGGGTGTGAGCCTGACGCATCACAGTGCGTGGCTGAAACGGTTTCATCGTACCCTGGTGTGCGGTGCCAAGCCCGCCCCTGATGACCTTGCTGCCGATGCGCATTGCAAATGCATGTTTGGTCGGTGGTACTACGGTGATATCGATCCGCGCCTTGGCAAACTGCCCCTCTATGGCGAAGTCGGAGATCTGCATCAGAAGGTGCATGACCGTGCCCGCGAACTACTGAACGCCAATGGAGCGGGTCATGCGATTCGAACGGAGGAGTACGATCGCTTTATGGATATCGCGCACGAGTTCCGGGTTGCGGTGCAAAATCTCCAGTTCAAGATGGTCAGTGAAGTCTGCGCAGTCGATCATCTTACCGGTGTCTGGAATCGATATGCGCTCTCCTACAAACTGGCGCAGGAGCACGCGCGTGTCCATCGCAACAGCAATTGCTGTGCCGTTGCGATTATCGATTTCGACCGCTTCAAAACCATTAATGACCGCTACGGTCATCTCGCCGGTGACAAGGTATTGAAGACGGCCATGGCCTATTTCAGTCGCAAGATGCGGGCCTACGATTCGATTTACCGCTATGGAGGTGAAGAGTTTCTGTTCGTATTTCCCGATACCGAGGTGGAGGAGGCCAGACAGATTCTCGATCGATTGCGGCATGAGCTGAAGGACGTGCCGATCATCCTCGACGGCGGCGAGGAGATTCACATCAGTGTATCCATCGGTCTGGCGGCGATGGATGGCCAGGTGGGGATTCGGGACGTCATTGAGATGGCGGATAGCGCGCTTCTGCACGCCAAAATGAACGGCCGTGATTCACTCCATGTATGGAATTAGCAGCCGACGAGATTCGGCCGAAAGAACCGAGTCCGCTGATCGTAATAACAATAGCCCACGGGCTGGCAATAGCTGTACTAAACTGTATATAGCTGTCCAAGCAGTCCAGCCCGTGCTTGCCTATCAATAATCTTAAAGGAGGAAGACAGCATGCGACGCCTATATTTCCTGTTACCGGATCTGACCGTCACCCACAAAGTCGTTGACGAACTGTTGCTTGCCCGCATCGACGAGAAACATATTCACGTTATCGCCAAAGAAGGCACCCAAGTGGGGGATCTGCCGGAAGCGACTTTGATGCAGAAAAGTGATTTTGTGCCAGCCATGGAGCGCGGTGTCGCTATTGGTGGCGCGACCGGCGTCATCGCCGGCCTGGCGGCCATTGCAATGCCCGGTGTGGTCATTGCCGGCGGCGCATTGCTGGCCATGGGTCTCGCCGGTGCCGGGATGGGTGCCTGGCTGGGGGGCATGATCGGTATGGATGTAAAGAACAGCCACGTCAAGAAATTCGAGAAGTCTGTGCAGGAGGGAGAAATCCTGATGCTGGTGGATGTGCCGAAGGACCGCGTCGATTCAGTTCAGAGTTCGATTCGCAAACACCATCCCGAGGTGGACTTCGAAGGCACTGAACCGACGATCCCGGCGTTTCCGTGAGGTAGCAAGCGGAACGCCAGGAACAGGGGCGGAGTGGATAATCAGTCACTCCGTCCTGCCTTTCCATAGCTCAGGATGCCGCATCAGAACGGCAGTTCAAGCGCCTGACATAGAAACTTCATGAAGGGTACAGATGAGCGGAACGATGTCACCACCTCCCGTTGAAAGCCTGCGGAGGTGGCCAGGCTGCAGTTGAAAGGCATGATGGCGATGAA
>JBFEJM010000176.1:0-5471 GCA_041553175.1 Gammaproteobacteria bacterium
ATGGGAAACCGCAGCTTGCTGCCGGGCTTCAGCTGACGGTCCGGACCGTCGGGAATGTTGTTGACGCGCTGTATGCGCTTCCAGTTGAGGACGCTGGTGGTATGGCGCTCGGCCAGGTCCCAGATGGTGTCATCCGGCCGCACGGTATAGACCCAGTATTGCTCCTGGGCATTCACTGATAATGGAAAAACGAATATCAGCAATGCGATCAGCTGCACAAACATTGCAGCGATCCGTCCCTGCCTGTTCTGCCACCCTTTCACCGGCAATCTCCCCGATTGTTGCAATTCGTCTGGCTGTTTCGTTCCGCTTCAGGCATCGCCGGAGATGTGCTCCAGCCGATAACCATGATGATAAACCGCATTCAGGCGCCAACCGCTTTCCGGCCGGATACCGAGCTTGATGCGTACACGGCTGACATGCGTATCCACCGTACGTGTTGTGAGATCGGCCTTGGTACCCCAGACCTTTTCCAGCAGATAGCTGCGCGAGAGCAGCCGCCCGACATTGCGGAACAACACGATCGCGAGCTCGAATTCCTTGTTGGTGAGATCAACCGGCTTGCCGTCCGCCACAATCTGACGTTGCGCCATGTCGATCACAAATGGGGGATACTCGTGCCGTTCGCCTGTTTCATCCGTCGTCACCGCCCGGCGCTCCAACGCCGCGATGCGCGCCATCGTTTCCCGCTGCTTGGCGGGTTTGGTCATGTAATCGTCGGCGCCCGCCTCGAGTGCCGTGACCACATCCTCCTCCTGATCACGACTGGTGATGAAGAGCACCGGGATGTGCCAGTCGACATTGGAGCGGACCCACTGAACAATCTCGATGCCGGTACAGTCGGGCAGATTCCAGTCCACGATCAGGGTGTCGAAGGTCTCATCCGAGAGTGCCTCCCGATAGGCCTTGCCGTTGCTGAAGGCGTGGCAATTGTGGCCGGCTTCGCTCATCCAGGATTGGATAAGCTCCGTCTGGGCCGGGTCATCCTCGAGCAATGCGATCCGCATCATGACTCCTCAGGAAGAAAGGGGCAGCGCGGTATGAATAAAGCCGCCGCGGGCGCAACGTCACGCCGGGGTGAAACCCTGTCCCGCATACCCCAATTGATTTTTATAAATTAAAAATTAATAACTTAGCGTAGCACACCGAATTATAACGGGAAAATCACCCGGCTTTGTATCCTTTTGGTGAAAAATCGCCAGGCACCGCATCCGCTCTCGACTACACTCCCCTGTCACAGTATCTATAGAGACCGTGGCCGAAGGCATTGCCCGAAACCGTATCGATGCGCGATGCAGGCACATAATTTGACCCGGGAACAGGCGCCCCTCCAACGGCTTGCGACAGCGTGAAATCCGGATTCGTGACCCGTCCGAGGGCACAGACTTCAACTCAAGTTGATTTAAATCAACCCAACTCACGGACTGTTTCACTAAGATAGCGTCATGGAGAATCGCTCGTCGGCCGGAATTTCAGTTATAGCGACCGAGCGGTCAGCCCAAGAGGTGATGGATTTGAGCAAGCACAATTTGTTGCATTCCTGATTTGGCACATCCCAAGGGCTTGATACAGGTAGTTATCATTCGCGCGAACGCTTCCCAGGCAGCTATAAGCGCGTTCAATGAGGAACGGCTGAACATAAAGAGATTCAATAGCGATTTAGTATATTAGAGAGTAATAATCTGCTTAATTACATATATACTAAATTGCGAAGGATGCAGGTTTTTAAACATTGCCAGTCAGGCATTCCACCTAGGAGTATGTGTCATGAAAGTTATCTCAGGGTTTTTAGCCGGCGTTATCTTGGTTGCCCTGGTCGCGTGGAAATTCGGCGGCGGCTTTATGGTGATCGAGCATCCGAGCCCCTTCGGTGTTGAGGAAACAGCTGCCCGGATTCAAGCTAATATTCAGGGCGATGTATTGAAGGAACATGGTTGGGCGCTATCCGCGCTGAGAAATCCCGCCAAGGCGGTTTCCGCAGACGGTGGCAATGTTCCTCCGGTTCTGCTGGTCGAAGCCTGCAGCACCAAATATTCAGGTCCCATTCTGGCCGAGGGTGGCAGCCGAATTCTGTCCATCCTGATGCCCTGCACGATCACGGTCTATAAGGGTGACGATGGTAAAACCTACATTGGCACCATGAATGCCGGTCTGATGGGCGAGCTGTTCGGACCGACTGTCGCCGGCATTATGAAACAGGTTGCCGCGGACCAGAAACTGATGCTGACCTTCGATCCCAGCCAACCTGCTCCGCCCCTCATCACGAGTGGCCCCGGCGGTGGTGGCGGTGGCGGTGGCCCGCAGGCCGGTAGCGGTTGTTAAGACAGTACGGGTGGATGAGTTTGGTACCACCAGGCTCATCCACCTGAAGAAACCTTCGAATTCAGCAACGGGGATATGTCATGACCACTAAGATACGCACGGCAGGTTCTGCACTTGGAATCGCGCTTGCCTGCGGCTTACTGTTTCCGATCGGCGCGATGGCGACAGCCGAACCGCCGGACAAGGCTGCAGCCCAGCCCACGCCGGCTGCAACAACGGAAGCACCCGCCGACGACGCAACCGATACCAAGGAAAAGAGTGAGTCCACTGCCGACCACTCCAAGTTCAAGGAGCTGGAAGGCCCCTTTGCAACGGGTCCGGACGTCACCAAGGCCTGTCTCGAATGTCATACCGAGGCGGCGAAACAGATCATGCACACCAAGCACTGGACCTGGGAGTACACCAATCCCAAGACCGGTCAGAAGCTTGGCAAAAAGAATGTCATAAACAATTTCTGCACCTCGATCCAATCCAATCAGACTTTCTGCACCGCCTGCCACATCGGCTATGGCTGGTCGGACAACAGCTTCGATTTCAATAAAGAAACCAATGTCGACTGTATCGTCTGCCACGATACGACGGGCAACTACAAGAAGCTGCCGGGACTCTCGGGCCATCCTGCCTATAAGAGCATGGAATTCCCGCCCCACTCCGGCAAGTTCGTGGCACCGGTCGATCTGGTGAAAGTCGCGCAGAATGTCGGCAAGACCAGCCGTCAGACCTGCGGTGCCTGCCACTTCCGTGGCGGCGGTGGTGATGCGGTGAAACACGGTGACCTCGACAGCTCGCTGGAAAATCCCGGCCGTTATCTCGACGTCCATATGGACGCCAAGGGCCTGAATTTCTCCTGCTCGAAGTGTCACACCACGGATGCGCACGAAGTCTCCGGCAGCCGCTATGACATGACGGCCGCCGACAGCGGTGGTGTTCTAAAGCGCGGCAGCACGGACGAACGCAACCCGACGACCTGTCAGGCATGTCACAGCAACGAGCCGCACGAGAACGTGAAGTTCGCGGCCAAACTGAACGAACACACCAAGAAGGTGGCGTGCCAGACCTGCCACATTCCGGCCTACGCACGCGGTCCTTTGCACACCAAGATGAGCTGGGACTGGTCCACGGCCGGCAGACTGGACGAGAACGGTCAGCGCATCCAGACGAAGGACAGCGTGGGCAAAGTGATCTACGACAGCAAGAAGGGTGATTTCACCTACGATCGCTACGTGACACCTGAATATCAATGGTTCAACGGTGAAATCAATTTCACGCTGTTCGGCGACAAGGTCAGCGAGAATGAAGTCGTCAAGATCAACGAGTTCATGGGCAGCGCGGACGACCCCAACGCGCGCATCTGGCCGATCCGCAAATTCCGCGGCAAGCAGATGTACGACAAGGGTCTGGAAACGCTGGCAGTCATGCATGCCGCCGGTGACGACGACGCGGCCTTCTGGAACACCTACAACTGGGATAAGGCCCTGGAGTGGGGTATGCGTGAAGTGGGTTCGCAATACAGCGGTGAGCTCGGCTTCGTCGAGACCGAGATGAGCTGGCCGATCACGCACATGGTCGCACCCAAGGAAGACTCGCTGAAATGCCGCGCCTGCCACACATCTACCGGCGGACGCCTGGCCGGCATAACTGGTGTGTACATCCCGGCACGTGACGGTACGCCAACACTGGATAAAATCGGACTTACGTTGGCACTGCTGGCCCTGATCGGTGTTCTGATCCATGGCGGCATTCGCGTCATCATGTCCAAGAAAGAGGGTTAGAGCCATGTCAGAGAGAATCTATATATTCAAACGCTTCGAACGGTTCTGGCATTGGACTCAGGCCCTGCTCATCATTTTCATGATGATCACCGGCTTTGAGATCCACGGCCTGTATGAGAACTTCGGCTTCGGTACGGCCTCCAATCTGCATACGATTTCGGCCTGGGCCTTGATCACCTTGTGGGTGTTCGCGATCTTCTGGCACTTCACGACCGGTGAGTGGAAGCAATACATACCGACCATGGAGAAAGTGCAGGCGATGCTGCGTTATTACATAACCGGCATCTTCACCCATGCACCGCATCCGTTCCGGGCGACCACGCTGACCAAGCACAATCCGTTACAGCGCCTGGCCTACCTGTTCGTGAAGCTGATGATCAACCCCCTGCTATGGGTCACCGGCGTGCTCTATCTGTTTTATGCGAACTGGGAGTCCTGGGGACTGGGCTGGCTTGACCTTCAGACGGTCGCGTTCCTGCATGTGCTCGGTGCGTTCATGATGCTGATCTTCTTCATCGCGCACATCTATCTGGCGACTGCAGGTCATACCCCGACATCGCACATCAAGGCGATGATCACGGGCTGGGAAGAAGTCGACTGACACCCATCCAGACGGACGCATGACCGATAACACACAGTCATTATCTTCCAACCTGAGCCCGGTCACCCGGGCTCTTCTTTTACTGCTGCTGGTTGCCGCCGCTCTGTGTCAGCCGATGTCGGGAATCGCCGCCAGCCTCGACAATGCGGATGCGATTCCACACATCGACAGCAAGGCGCGGGACGTTTATTTCCAGCTGTTTCTAAACGCCCCGCAACATCGCGCCTTCGCGATTGCACCCGGCGGGAGCTGGGGCTGGACGCAGGAAGAAGTCAATGCCGAAGCGGCTGCGGAAAAAGCCCTGGCCACCTGTCAGGAACACACCGAACAGACCTGTGTTCTGTACGCACTGGACGATAAAGTGGTATTCGACCGTGACCGTTGGCAGCAGCTGTGGGGTCCTTACTCAAAAGCCTCCGACACCCCGGCCGAAGGCACCGAACGCGGCGAACGCTTCCCCGATATCGCATTCATAAACGCACAGGGCAAGCCGAGTTCGATCGCGGATCTGCGCGGCAAGATCGTGCTGGTGCATTTCTGGGGTTCCTGGTGTCCGCCCTGCCTGCGCGAACTGCCGACGCTGAATACCCTCAACGACGTGTTGCGGGACCGCCTGGGCGACGATGTCGTGCTGGTGATGCTGCAGATGCGCGAGTCCATCAACGTTTCCCGCAAATGGATCAAGCAGATCGGATTCACCCGCCTGCCCTTGTCGGACTCCGGTGCCACTGCGGCCAGCCACGAATGGATCACGCTGTCCGACAAGACCAGACTGC
>JBFEJM010000177.1:0-5429 GCA_041553175.1 Gammaproteobacteria bacterium
AATGGTCAGCAGCAGTGCGAAATGCGGGATGCCCTCCCCGCGGTGTGAATAGATGATAATGGTGCTGATCGCGCCGGGCCCCGCCAGCAGCGGCATGCCCAGCGGAACGACGGCGATGTTCTCCTTTTCCTCCGCGTCCTGAGCCTCTTCGCTGGTCTGCTTGGCCGGACTGACGCCGCCGTGCAGCATGCTCAGCGCCATGAGCAGGATCAGAATGCCGCCGGCGACCCGGAACGAATCGATGCTGATGCCGAAAAAGGCGAGCAGGGCGTCACCCATCAGCAGGGCGACCACGAGTACAATACCGACCGTGAGCGAAGCGCGTGAACCGACCACATTGCGTTCCCTGTCGGTCAGGTTGCGGGTCAGGCTGACGAAGATCGGCACCATGCCGACAGGATTCACGATCGCCATCATGCCGAGAAAGAACTTGGCGTATTCGGTCCAGTCAATCATGTCGCCAGTGTAGCCGATTCGCCGCAATGCGTCGCGGGCGGCCTGGCTGCCGCCGATGGAACTTATGCCGGTAAAAGGGTCTACTCTGTGTAGGCGCTGTCGACGTCTCCCGGCCGCGCGTATGGCGGTTCGCCTCCGTACCCCTGTGACTACGAGTGTTGGTAACTTATGCAGACATCGTCATTCGAACCTGTTCGCCTTTCCATTTCCGGTATGAGTTGCGCGGGGTGTGTCGCGACCGTGGAGGATGCCTTGCGCGCCGTGCCGGGAGTGGCGGAGGCCAGTGTGAATTTTGCCGAGCATACCGCGTCGGTACAGGGTACGGTATCCGCCGACACGCTGGTTGCCGCCGTACGCAAGGCCGGCTATGACGCCGCCGAACTGCGCGGGCTGGACGACGAAGCGGACAGGGAACAGGCCGAGTTCGCCCATTACCGCAAACTGCTGCGGATGGCGCTGGCGGCCGCGGTTGTTGCCGTACCGCTGGTGGTGGGCGACATGCTGCTGGGTATTCTGCCGGGACTGGGCGATCCCGGCGGGCGCGCGTTCTGGTTCGGTGTCGGTATCGCCACATTCGGTGTGCTGGTGTATTCGGGAGGGCATTTCTTTACCGGTGCCTGGAAAGCGTTCCGCAATCACAACGCCAACATGGATACCCTGATCGCGCTGGGCACCGGCAGTGCGTGGTTGTATTCCATGGTGGTGGTCGCCTTTCCCGACAGCGTCCCGGTGCTCGCGCGTCATGCCTATTTCGAGGCCGCGGCAGTCATCCTGGCGCTCATCAATCTGGGCGCCGCGCTGGAAATGCGTGCGCGCGGCAAGACCTCGGAGGCGATCAAACGGTTGATCGGTCTGCAACCGAAAACGGCACGCGTGCTGCGCGACGGCAAAGAGATCGACGTGGCGATTGCCGACGTTGGCCTGGACGAGACGGTGCGAGTGCGTCCGGGCGAAAAGATCCCGGTCGACGGCATCGTGATCGAGGGATATTCAACCGTCGACGAGGCCATGCTGACCGGGGAGCCGATGCCGGTGGAGAAGACCACAGGCGCCGAAGTGGTCGGCGGAACCTTGAACAAGAGCGGCAGTTTTCTGTTCCAGGCCAAGCGTATCGGCCGCGACATGGCGCTGGCCCGCATCATCGAACTGGTCCGGCAGGCACAGAATTCAAAGCCGGCCATCGGCCGTCTGGCGGATCGCATCGCGTCGGTGTTCGTGCCGGCGGTGCTGCTGGTGACGGTCGTGACCTTTCTGGTCTGGTACAACATCGGTCCCGATCCACGCGTCAGTTACGCCCTGGTGACGGCGATTACGGTGCTGGTCATCGCCTGCCCCTGTGCACTCGGTCTGGCGACACCGATCTCGATCATGGTCGGCGTCGGCAAGGCGGCCGAGCAGGGCATTCTGATCCGCAGTGGTGAGGCGTTGCAGCGGGCCGGTCAACTCTCGGTGATCGTGCTGGACAAGACCGGAACCGTGACCTTGGGTCAGCCGCGGGTGACCGTAATCGAGAGCGCGGATAACTGGGACGAGATTGAGCTATTGCGTCTGGCTGCGAGTGTGGAAGCGAACTCCGAACATCCGCTGGCGGGTGCCGTGCTGGACTCGGCGCGCGCCCGTGCCGTCGATCCGCTGCCGGCCGAGGATTTCACTATGACCGCCGGTGGCGGTGTCAGTGCGCTCGTGCAGGGTCGCCGCGTCAGTCTCGGCAATCCGCGTTTTATCGCGGCGCAGAATATCGAGCTGGGGGACTGGCGGGAGCGCGGTGAGGCATTGGCGGCGCAGGCGCAGACGCCGTTGTATGTGGCGGTCGATGGCCGCATGGCGGGTGTGCTGGGTGTGGCCGATCCCATCAAACCCGATGCCCGCGCCGCTATCGCAGCCTTGCATGAGGCCGGTCTGCGGGTCGCCATGGTGACCGGCGATCACCGGGTCACGGCCGAGGCGGTCGCGCGTGAATTGGGCATAGATGTGGTGCGGGCCGAAGTGCTGCCGGCCGACAAGGCGGCGGAAGTCGCTGCCTTGCAGGCAACCGGCGCAGTGGTCGGCATGGTCGGTGACGGCATCAATGACGCGCCGGCGCTGGCGCGCGCCGATGTCGGGTTTGCCATTGGCACCGGTACGGATGTGGCTATTGAAAGTGCCGATGTCACTTTGATCGGCGGGTCGTTGTTCGGCGTACTGGACGCCATTCAGATTTCGCGTGCCACGGTGCGCAACATCTGGCAGAACCTGTTCGGGGCCTTTGTCTACAATGCGTTGGGTATTCCGATTGCGGCGGGTGTGCTCTATCCGATAAGTGGCATGTTGCTCAACCCGATGATTGCCGGTGCGGCCATGGCGCTTTCGTCGGTGACGGTTGTCAGCAATGCCAATCGGCTTCGTGCCTGGCGCAGCGCGAGGGAGGCGACATGAATGCCGATATTGCGGTGAATGTTGTTGCTGCGCTGGTGATGTTATTTATTGTGTGGTGGTTCTGGCTGGCGAAAAAGTAGCAGCCGAATCAATCCAGATCGCGTTACGTTCCAAATCGACTCGGCTGTTGTCTTTCAGCCGAACAGCTTGGAAAGACCGCCGGCCAGACCGCCCAGCCCGCCGCTTCCGCTCTTCAGCAGTTCCATCACCTTTGGCAACAATGCCTGCACACCGGTGCTGGCGAGATTCTGATCGCCGCCCAGCGCGGCGCTGATCGAACCCATGTCCAGCGCCGACATGACCTTGCTGCCTTGCTCCGATGACGACATGGACAGCAGCGATTTCAGATCCAGCGATTCAACGGCTTTGCTGATACCGCCCAGTGCGGCGGGCAGAAACGCCTGTGCCTGATCCATTGAGAAGCCTTTGCTGGTCAGCGTGCTGAGCAGTTCGCTGTTGTTGCCTTTCAGTAGTGTTCCGAGTAAATCCATGGTTGATCTCCTGAGTTATTGGCAGGCGGACGCCATCCGATCTGTCGTGGCGTCCGCCCGCTTCGATGTGCTGCTAGTGGTTCAATGGCTGACCATGGGTTCCAGCGTTTCGGCCTGCGCGATCCAATCCGTGATCTGACGCATGCTGGGTGTCTGCCGTACCAGGCGTTTCTCAGCGTTGACCGTGCTCATTTTCTGGAACAGGTTCTCGGCGTTGCGAGTACGCAGTTCCTTGACGGTATCCACACCGGCCGCCTCCAGCAGTTCCGCGTACTGGCTGGCGATGCCCTTGATACGGAACAGGTCGCACATGTTCACCCATTTCAGGATTTTCTGTTCGTCGATGCCGGACAGCTGCGCCACCTGGGTACGGCCCTGGCGGCTGGCGCCCTGCTTGAGTAGTTCAGTGGTGGAACGGATGCCCGCCTGACGCAGTTTCTCACCGAAGGTCGGACCTATCCCCTCGATATTCTCAATCTTGTTGGACATGCAAATTCTCCTTGGATAAATATTTTCTGTTGTTCATCTGACCGGGATGCGGGTGGCCCCTCCGGCCACCCGCGAACGTCCCATGGTGTTGGACAATTACAGTACGTTCAGCGATTCCAGCGTACCGATGGTCAGACCGCCGGTGGCCAGGCCCTTCGCCTTCTGGTAGCTGCGCACGGCGTCGAGTGTCTGCGCGCCGAGGATGCCGTCGATCGGACCCGGGTTGTAACCGGCCTTGTCCAACGCAGTCTGCAGCTTGGCGATCACGTCCGGCGTGGTGTTGGTCTTGCACAGAACCGGACGCCATTCAACACGGCCGTCGCTGACCATGGTGCGCTTGGTCACAGTGGTGTACTGGGCCGGGATCTCGATGGCACGCGAGCTGGCATCGTTCACCAGTTTGCGTACCTTGACCGTCTTGTACTCGGCCGGAATGACAACTTTACGTGTGGTCGGCGGGGTCTTCATGACACGCTTCTTGACGGTGTTGTACTCCGCCGGGATTTCGATATCGCGTGTTGTTTCCGCACTGACCAGCACACGCTGGCTGATGGTCTTGTAGCTGGCCGGCACTGTCACCAGACACATGATCTCGCCGGTGGATTCGTCGATCTTGGTGATCGGGCCGCTGCCTTTCTTCCATACGGTGGTTTCCGGCTTATCCAGGACTTTCTCTGTCACCGTCTTGTACTGTGCCGGAATCACCTCGATGCGCTTGGTGGCGGGCTTGACCAGTACGCGCTCCTCGACCCACTCATAGGTCGCAGGCACGACTTCCAGGCGCTCGGAAGCATCTTTCACCATAACCTGCTCGGTCGCCCATTCGTAACGTGCCGGAATGGTTTCGACGCGCTGCGAGGCGTCGCTCTTCAGTACGCGGACTTCTTCGGTTTTGTAGGTCGGCGGAACGAACGCGCGCGCATAGCACTGGCCGGGCTTGGCGTTCGGCGGCAGCATGTCGCTGCCGGCAGTGCCGGCGGCTGCGCTGCGCTGGCGCTCACTGGAAAGCGTGTTCTCCATGTCGTTGACGCGCTCATTGAGCGTGGCGATCTGGGCATCCTTCTCGGCCAGGATGCGTGCATCGGCCAGGTTGGCGCTGCCGCTATTGGTGGTGTTGGCGCAACCGGTCAGCAGGGCGCTGGAGATCAGCGCGGAAAGTCCAATAATCTTGTGCATGCTGTTCTTCATGAGTTTGTGCTCCATTTAGGGATCTTCAGTTTTCTGTTTGATCCATTGTTTATATATTCGTGAGATCGACTCGTTATCAGCGCCTGGCAATATGTGCAGCGCATGGGTGGGAATTGTTGCCGCGAACCACCTGCGCTTCAATGCGATTTCGTGAGCTTGTGTATCGGATATGTAAACATCCTGTTACAAATGAAAGGTGCGGAAATTATTCCTTGTGTATTCAGAACGTATGCAGCGTTTGCCGGCACAGAAGAGAGCTGCTGTGAGCGCGCAAATGAATCGGCTGGCGAGGTGATGTCACAAACCTGTGACAAATGCTGCGGGCGGGATCAGACGGGTGATTGTTTGAGCGCCGAGACGATACGCCGAGGCAAGCGAGCCGGCGAAAAC
>JBFEJM010000178.1:0-5414 GCA_041553175.1 Gammaproteobacteria bacterium
GCGCGATTCGCTGCGCTCATGGCGCCCTACATACGCCTGCGACCCGTAGGGCGCATTAGACCGAAGGTCGTAATGCGCCGGATATCTTCAAAACCAAACCATTCGGCGCGATTCGCTGCGCTCATGGCGCCCTACGCTGCCGCCAGCTATCGCTAACCAAGGTTACGCAGTGAGGTAGGGTGCAATAGCGAAGCGTATTGCACCGGATGATTTGGATTAAAACATCCAGCGCATTATAACCCTCGGTCTAATGAGCCCCGTGGAAAGCGGAACCGGGTTTGACTTTGGTTTTGACGTTGCTCCCGTTGGCGCAGCCGAGCATCGCAGGCATTTTGCGATGAAGCGCGCATCTGTTTGAGCCCCGTATTGCGGGGCGAGTTATGCGTGCGCGCAAAATGGCGAGAAGCGCAGGGTACCCCGTAGGGGCAAGCCGTCGGGTGCCGTTTCTTTTGGTTACTTTTCTTTGGGCAAGCAAAGAAAAGTAACCCGCGCAGCGAGCGCGGAAGGAAGGCTTGGGAGTAAATTAGGTACCAGCCGAAAAAGTCGGTGTCCGAATCAGAGCCCTCGCGCCGCTCGGGGTCTGACTCGGGGATAAATGGGTATGACTCGGGAGTGAGAAATCACCCACCCGACTTGATATGCACATCCCGCTGCGGGAAAGGAATAGTAATCCCCGCCGCCTTGAACGCCCGCCAGATCGCGACATTCACATCCGACCGCACATTGGCGACACCACTCTGCGGATCGTTGATCCACACCCACAACTCCAGCGTGATACCGCTGTCGGCAAACTCCATCAGCCGACAGGCCGGCGGCGGATCCTGCAACACCCGCGGAGCACCCTTCGCCGCCTCCAGCATCAACGCCATCGCCTGCTCGGGATCGTCACCATAACTGATCTGCACCGGTATCTTCAGGCGCACATTCGAATCGGTATAACTCCAGTTGATCACTTCCGTGGTCACCAGGGTTTCATTCGGAATCAGGGTTTCGACGCCGTCGCGATCACGCACGACGATATATCGCGCACGCAGTTCCTGTACCCAGCCGAACTTGGTGCCGACGGTGATGATGTCGCCCGGCCGGATGGAACGGTCGAACAGCACAATAAAACCGCTGATGAAATTGCTGGCGATACGCTGCAGACCAAAACCGAGACCGACACCGAGCGCACCACCGAACACGGTCAGCGCGGTGAGATCGATCCCCACCGCATCCAGCGCCAACAGGAAGGCGAGCGTGATCAAGCCGAACCGGGCGATCTTTGACAGCGCGACTTTGACGCCGGCGCTGATGTGCGGAGAGGTCGCCAGCCGACGCTCGATCGTGCTCGACAGCCACAGCGCCAGCACCCACAACAACACCACCAGCATGATCAGCTTGGCTACCGCCAGCAGTGAGATGCGCGTTTCACCCAGTTTGAAGGCGAAACCGTCCAGAGCCTCCAGCACCGCGGGCAACCAGCCCACCAGGTGCAGCGCCACCAGCACCCAGACCGAGGTGCTGATGAGATTTTCCCAGGCCTTGACCGCCGGACTCGGGCGGAACGCCTTGCGCAGGAAATACACCACCAGCCGGATCGCCGCCAGCGACAGCAACAGCGGCACGGCGATATTCAACAGACCGGTGCCGATCTCGGCGTTCTTCAGAATGGCGCGACCGACCAGCACACCGAGCAGCATGCTCAAGGGGAACAGAATGCGCTGCGCCGTTCTGATAGTGATTCGATGCAACTGACGTGACTCGCCGCCTTCGACGCGGGTGCGCAGCATCTTGCCGAGGGTACGGTGCACCAGCCAGGCACCGAGAGCGGCGGCGACCAGTACGGCCGGCTGCCAGTAGAACCCCGGCATACGGATGACTGCCAGCCATTCCGTTACCTGGGCTGAGAATTCCGTGAGCAGATCCATGGCATGCGAGATCCCGAGTTGAAGTTCGGCCAGACTATCAATCCGCGGCTCAGTGTTCCAGTGAATAGATGATATCGGCGCCGGTGGCGGTACCGGTTTCGGTCTGCACGGTGAAGCGGCGGCTCAACTGATAGCGGATCTGCAGCCGATTGGCGGCATCGAGCAGACCCACGCTGTAATTGATATAGAGACGGGGCGAGAGGTACTTGCCGATCACCAGCGCCGCGCTTTCCAGATCGTCGCCCCCGCCCACCGACACTTCGTCCAGACCGAAACTGCTGCCGATGGTCTGGGCCAGCAGATTACCGCCCTTCAAGCCGAGCGACGAGGCCGCCTTGTACAGCATCTGACCTTCGCTGCCGGACGCGCCCGCCACCGGCCGCCCCAGAAGCAGATACGACAACTGATCGGCATGTGGCAGGCTGGGCTGGGAATAGAGTTCCATTTCCGGTTCCTGCAGATAGCCGTACACTTTCACGCCGGCCAGAATGTCGCCGGTTCTGCGCACGGCGCGCACATCCAGGCCGGGGTTGTCGATGGGGCCGCCGCGGTACAGCAGGCGCCCGGTCTCTATGGTGAGCTCCTGACCGTAGGCCGTGTACACGCCATCCACCACGCGCAGCTCACCGCGCGCGCGCGACACCCGCTTCGGCTCATCGACGACATCGATCGCGCCCTGGAAACGCCCGACCAGACCGAAACCATCAAAATTGACCTTGTCACCCAGCACCACTTTGACGCGGCTGTCCACCGCCCATTTCGGCGCCGGCGCCTGTTCTTCCTGCACCAGTACGACGTCCCTGGACGCCGTCTGCGCACCGCTCATATCACGCGGTGTCAGGGTCGCCTCGGGAATGGTCAGTGTGCCCGTGATCGCGATGGCCAGCGGACGCACGTCGAGTTTGATATCGGGCGTGAGCAGCACACGCGCCTCGGGCAGATTGATCGCCTCGAACGCATCACCGGTCAGGTGCAGCGCGCCTTGCAGCGCGTCGGTGCCGACGTTGCTGAGCTGTCCATCCAACTGCAATCGACCCGGTCCGGAACGGGCGCCGCCTTCGAGCTGCAGACCGGCCACGCCGGGCGTCGCCTTCAGCGCCAGCTGCAGATCCTCCAATTGAATGCCGGTGGCGCCGACAAAGGCCCGCCCTTCGCTCAAACGCAGTTCGCCCTGGAACTGCGGCGCGGCGACGGTCCCGCTGAGACCGGCATCCAGCAGCAGCACACCGGACAGTTCATCGACCCGATCGAGCATACCTTCGACCAGCGCGAAGTCGCGCACTTCACCGCTGAGGCGTCCGCTGACCGGCTGCCGATCCAGCGGCTGACCGAGTTGATAGCCCGGCAGCCTGGCGGCGAATGTTATTTGGTCGGTTCCGCTCAAACGCATTTGGGTGGTGCTGGCGACACCCTTTGCATCCAACGAGAGCTCCGCGTCCACGCCCTTCAACTCCGCGGTCTTGCGCTGTGCAGCCTCACCCCAGGCCAGCACGCCCGACGAGATCTTCAGATCCATTCGCGCGGTGGTCGCGCCAAGCGCATTCTGTTGCGCGACCAGATCGGCGGACAGGGCTGCGTCGCTCAGCTCAACCCCCGGCGGCAGGTAGGGCAGCAGCGGCGCCGACAGCGGCAGATTGGACAGCCGCGCGTTGACTGTGCGGCTGTTCTTGTCATAACCGATGCGGCTGCACAGGCGCGCGCTGTCCTGACTCCAGCAGAACTCGTCGCTGCTACCTTCGGTCGCGCTCAGACGTAATTTCACCGGCGCGGTCAACGCCCAGGCACCGACCTCCGGCAGCTGCCAATCGCCGCGCTCGACGCGACCCTGCCAGATCTTGCCATCCCAGCCGCCGGCCGCCGCGACATTCAGCGCATGGCCGCTGCCGCCGGCCTGCAGGCTGAGTTCGTGCCGATTAACCAACCCCTTCAGATCGATTGCGACCTGATCGAATGTGCGTCCGCCCGTCTGCAGACCCGCGCCTTGCAGCTGCACCGTCAGCGGCGCCTTTGGGTCCAGGCCGAGATCGGCGGTGAGATCCAGCCGGGTCAGACGCAGATCGGCCGTCTGCAGATTCGCGACTTGCGCCTCGGCCCGCAGCCGTGGCTGCGCCCTGGTGCCGGTCAACTCTCCTTTCGCATTCACCTGGCCGGCGAGATCGGGCAGCAGTTGCGCCAGGTCCGGCGCCTGTAATTGCCAGCGCAGATCCCAGCTATCCGCCAGCGTTCCGCTGGCCTTCAACTCGGCCTGGCCCGACCGCAGCACGACATCGTTTATTCGCACTCGATCATTGTCCAGCTCGACGTTGCCCGTGCCGCCGACGGGATAACCGCGGAGCACACCGGTCAGCTCCTCGATCACGGCGGACAGCGTCAGACCCTGCGCGTCCTGCTTGCCCTGCGTCTGCAACCGGGCGTTGAGTTTGCCCGGCCACTCCGGCCACTGCATGCCGGGATTGACGTTGCGTGCGGCAAGCTGGAAATCCCAAGCCAACTGCGGCGCCCAATCGAGTTTTCCACGACCGTCCACCACACCTTCTAGCGTGTCGAGCCGCAGACTGTCCAACGCCAGCCCCTGCGCGGTGCCCTTGCCCGTACTCGCGATCGCCATTGCCGGCAGTGCGGCACCCTCGACCTGCGCCGACAGATCGAGTCGATAATCCTCCACGCGACCGGCCAGTTTGAGCTCCAGCGTCGGCGCTCGATACTCGGCATCGCCTTGCAGCGGCCAGCGCACCGCCTGACCGTCCAGGAACGCATTGAACTCCTCCGTCTCGGGATGCCAGCTGCCGGCCAGCCGCAGACGCGTATCGCCTTGGCGCAGCAGCATTGGCCGCAGGGTGAAACTGCCGTCATCCGCCTCGGCCAGGGTTGCCTCCAGGCGCAGCGGATACAGGGCCGCGGCCTCCCAGTCGGTTTCCAGATCCGCGCCCACTTCGGCACCGTACAGATCGCCGCTCGCGTGCAACTGTCCACCCAGGCGCAGGGCGGGCCAGTCGGACGCGATACTGTTCAGCTGCGTGACCGGCAGGGCAAGATCGATCACCCAGGTGAGTTCCGCAAACGGCTGATTGACGACCAGGGTCGCCTCCAGCGGGACCGGCGCAGACACCTTCTGACTGAGTTGCAACGCCTCCCAGGTACCGCTCAAGTGACCCGCGGCGCTGATCGGCGCAAACCCCTTCGGCTCGGTCTTGATCTGCAGCGCCAGATCGGTCACCACCTGACGGCCCAGACCCAGCCGCCCCTGCGCGGCCAGCGCGTGCGGCGCCATTGCCAGCGTGAGATGTTCGAAGTCGATCCACTCAAGTCCGCTGTTGGCGGCAGCGGTCAGTTCGGCGATCTCGAGCGGCGCTGCGTCGCCCTGCTGAAAACGCAGGTCGCGAATAACCAGATCGCGCACCACCAGCTCCAGCGGCAATGACCAGCCGGGTTCGATCGGGGCGGACGGCGTCACATCCTCGGCCGCGGCGGGCAGGATAAGCGCGACTCCGTCGACGTGGAGAA
>JBFEJM010000179.1:0-5388 GCA_041553175.1 Gammaproteobacteria bacterium
CGCCTCGGGTCGATGCGAGACGGGGTGATGATCATCAACTCCAGTCGGGGAGCGCTCGTCGACACCGACGCCGCAATCGACGCCCTGAAGTCGGGCAAGATCGGCCACCTCGGCCTCGACGTCTACGAGGAGGAGGCGGACCTCTTCTACCAGGACCTCTCGAGCGCCGTGATCCAGGACGACGTCTTCGCGCGCCTGACGACGTTCCCGAACGTCATCATCACTGGCCACCAGGCGCCATTTGCCAGCCGGCGGCTTGTCGATGGTAATCATGTCGAACTGTTCTGATTTGAACCAGCGCACCGCCGGGCCGGCGTTGGCGGCGGCCATTTTACGGCCATCCGGCATTTGCAGCTGAATTTCGACATCCGCTGAGGCCTTCGATGCAACGACCGTCACTTCCTCAACCGCATCATCGACCATGAATTCACCGCCGTCTATCGGCAGCATGTCGGGCTGTTTGGCACTCTCGAAAATCTGACTGAATACCTGATGCAACTCCCGATCGTTGGAAGCCATGCGCGACAACGCCTGGGTGCGTTCGGCGACCTCATGCATGAGGCTCATGTCAGAGGCCTCGGTAAACGCAATGGTATAGACCTCGATGCCTTCACTCGCCAACGAGTCGATCAGTTGGCTGCGGATCTGTTTGGTCAGAGACTGATCGTTGTCCCAATCACCGGTATCCATCTTGCCGTCGGACATCAGCACCAACATACGGCGCCGGTTCTTGTCGCCCTCGGACTGCAACATCTCCATGCCCTTGAGGAGCGCGGCATGCAAATTGGTGTAGGCACCTTTGGCGGAAACCTTTTCGACGCCCTTGAACAGGAGATCCCGGTTGGCCGATGTCGCCGGCGTAAGATGCACGACCGGATATCCATTGTCGCTGAAACTGATCAGGCCGATCCGATCCTGTTTACTCAGGAGCGACACGAACATCTTGGCGGCCGGCACGCGTAGCCGACGCGGATCGGTTTCCTTCATGCTGCCGGAACTGTCGATGATCAGAACTGCATCGACCGCACCACGGTCCACCGCCGCGCTCTGGGTCGGCTGCAGCAGGCTCAGGATCAGAAATCCCGCTACCAGCAGATTTCGCCCGACGAGCACACCGGAGGATTTGAGCATCAACTGCTGCAGGCGTTTCAGGATGGCATCCGCCATTGTGTTTCTCCCATTTATTACTTTTACACCAATAAGTTACATGCCAGGTAGCCATTCAAACCAGGGCGCGCAAGGTGCTGATTCTGTGACGGCACCTATAAGATATAGCTTAGATTCAAGGATTTATTAGCAAATCCTGAGCCAAGACAGGAGTGATAGCGGTAAAACCATTGTCACTGACGTACTAGACGATAAGCCTGCTCCAGGAGGTGGCTGAGTCCGCGACTCTGAAAACGGGGGTTCTCGGGCAGAATATCGATACTGGCAAGCGTTTCGATGGTGAATGTTCGGCCGAACAGGCGTTCGACTTCGGCCGCGCCCACGGAAAAAGGCGGCCCATCCATTTGCGACTGCGGGTAATCCAGCGTGATCAGGAGCACCGGAACACCGCTTGGCAGCAGCGCCGCCATCTGCTTGGCGTATTTCTGACGCATTTCCGGCGGCAATGCGATCAGGGAGGCCCGATCATAGACGGCATCCAGCGGAGCGACATCCGCGCGGGCCAAGGCAAAGAAGTCACCCTCGATCAGCGTGATCTCGTCCGCCTGGCGCCTGATGAAGCGCGTGTCCTCCGTGCTGGTCGGACGCAACCCGTTGTCGGCAAAAAACGCGGCCACCGCGATCGGACTGACCTCCACCCCCAGGACACGGAACCCCTCGCCGGCCAACCACAACATGTCGCGACTCTTTCCGCACAAAGGCACGAGCACTCTTGCTCCCGCTGTCGCACCCAGTTGCGACCAGTAACGTTGCAGATGGGGATTGATATCATCCTGATGAAAGCCGATTTCGTTGTCGCGCCAGCGCGCATGCCAAAAATCCGGATCCACGTTACTCTCCTCCTGATTCGTGTGCTGCGAGTGGTCAATGTAGCAAAATGCGTCGGCGCGCGTGGCGCTGGCTTTGTACGCGGTTGCTGGCGATAATCGGACCCATGGATGTCATCGCAAGCCAAGACCAGGACGATCGCGCTACCCGGCAGCAGCAGCTGGGCCGGGAACTGCGTCGGCTGTTACCCGACAACGCGATTCTCGCCAGTGATGAGACCTTGCGCCCGTACGAATGCGATGGGCTCTCGGCCTACCGGCAGCTGCCACTCGCGGTCGTATTGCCGGACACACTGGCGCAGGTGCAGGCCGTGTTACGCCTGTGCCACAACCGCGGGATACCGGTCGTCGCTCGGGGCGCCGGTACGGGTCTATCAGGCGGGGCGCTTCCGCACGCGGATGGTGTCATCCTGAGCCTGGCACGCTTCAACCGTATCCTTTCCATAGATCCGGACCTGCGTACCGCCCGCGTCCAGCCCGGTGTGCGCAATCTTGCCATCTCCGAAGCCGCCAAACCCTATGACCTGTATTACGCGCCTGACCCCTCATCGCAGATCGCCTGCACCATCGGCGGCAATGTGGCGGAGAACTCCGGTGGCGTGCACTGCCTGAAATACGGTCTGACCGTGCACAACATCCTGCGACTCGAGGTCATTACGTGCGACGGCGAGAAACTCAGCCTGGGCAGCGAGGCACTGGATGCGCCCGGCTTCGATCTGCTGGCGCTTATGACCGGCTCCGAAGGGATGCTGGGCGTCATTACCGAAATCACGGTACGCCTGCTGCCGATACCCGAACGCGCTCAGGTATTGCTGGCTGCATTTGACACGGCCGAGACGGCCGGTCATGCGGTCAGCGCCATCATCGGCGCCGGTGTCATTCCCGCCGGTCTTGAAATGATGGACCGACTGGCGATTCGTGCTGCGGAGGATTTTGTCCATGCCGGCTATCCCGACTGCGAAGCGATTCTGCTGTGCGAAGTCGACGGCTCCAACGAAGAGGTATCCGAACACATTCTGCAGGTGCGTAAGTTGTTATTGGATGCAGGCGCAATAGAGGTCCGTACTGCACGCGATGACGGCGAACGCCAGCGTTTCTGGAAAGGCCGTAAAGCGGCGTTTCCGGCGGTCGGCCGAATATCGCCGGATTACTACTGCATGGACGGCACCATTCCGCGCCGCCGCCTGCCCGAGGTCCTGCGTCGCATTGGCGAACTCTCCATTGAGTATGGCTTGCCGGTGGCAAACGTGTTTCATGCCGGTGATGGCAATCTGCATCCGCTTATTCTTTATGATGCCAACAAACCCGGCGAACTCGAGCGCACCGAGGAATTCGGCGGCAGGATTCTGGAGCTCTGCGTTGAAGTCGGTGGCACTATCACCGGTGAACACGGTGTGGGCATGGAGAAAATCAATCAGATGTGCGTACAGTTCGATAGCGCGGAACTGATCCAGTTCCATGCAGTAAAGGCGGCCTTTGATCCGCAGGGGCGCTTGAATCCCGGCAAAGCCGTGCCAACGCTGCATCGCTGCGCTGAATTCGGCGCCATGCATGTGCACCGGGGACAGCTCGCGCACCCGGAACTGGAACGCTTCTAACCCTTCACGCGCCACAATCTGACACGCATATCACTTATGAAAGATCAGACTGGCTACAGCCCGATAGTTGAACAGGTACGCGAGGCGGCGACCGCCGGCGTTCCGCTGCGCATCCGTGGCGGTGGCAGCAAGGATTTCCTGGGACGCGAACCGACAGGCCAGATAGTGGACATGAGCGATTGCCGCGGCATTGTTCACTACGAACCGACCGAACTCGCCATCACCGCGCGCGCCGGCACTCCGCTCACTGAAATCGAATCCGCATTGGCGGATCATGGTCAGGTTCTCGGCTTCGAACCGCCGCATTTCTCGGCCGGCGCAACCCTCGGCGGCACCATCGCATGCGGTCTGTCGGGCCCTGCCCGACCTTTCCTGGGTGCGGCGCGCGATTTCGTTCTGGGTACGACAATCGTGAATGGCAAAGGCGAACTGCTGCACTTCGGTGGCGAAGTCATGAAGAACGTCGCCGGCTACGATGTCTCAAGACTGATGTGCGGTGCCTACGGCACGCTCGGTGTACTGATGGATATTTCCCTTAAAGTGCTGCCGCGGCCAGCGCAGGAACTCACACTGACATTGGACTATGACAGTGACGATGCATTTACCCAAATGGCGCGATGGCAACGTGAGCCGCTGCCATTGAGCGGGCTGTGTTATGACGGAA
Source organism: Gammaproteobacteria bacterium (assembly GCA_041553175.1). Taxonomy (GTDB): domain Bacteria; phylum Pseudomonadota; class Gammaproteobacteria; order Thiohalobacterales; family Thiohalobacteraceae; genus JAHJQQ01. The sequence goes on from JBFEJM010000179.1 coordinate 4,257, forward strand.
ATCTGTTGTACGTGCGCCTGGCGGGTGCCGAACGTGCAGTTGCAGCCGCCAGACGCAGGATCGGCGGTGATCCGGATGACCGCGGCCAACAATTCTGGCAGCGCCTGCGCGATCATCAGAGCGCATTCTTCGGCGCTGATGAACCGCTCTGGCGTGTCTCAGTACCGGCAACAACAGCTGCGCTGCCCATTGCGGGCAAGCAGTTGATTGAGTGGGGAGGCGCTCTGCGCTGGATCCGGACCCGCGAGACCGCTGAAGATCTGTTCGCGGCTGCACACAGCGCTAACGGCCACGCCACACAGTTCGCCGGTTCGGCACGCGACCGGGTATTCCAGCCTTTGCCATCCGTTTTATTCAACCTGCACAAGCGCCTTAAACAGGCGTTCGACCCCGTCGGCGTGCTTAATCCGGAGCGGATGTACGCAGGACTTTAAGGGCTGAGAGGCAGTGACGAAATTGGCGGGGGCAATGGACGAATACCCCCGCCCGATCAGGGCTCAGTGATTGTGTCCACCCGGACCGTGAACATGACCATGTTCCATCTCTTCGGCGGTAGGCTCACGGACATCGACCACAGTCACATCGAAATTCAAGGTCTGGCCCGCTAACGGGTGATTGCCGTCGACCGTGACATGGGTATCCGTGACACCGACGACTGTGACGACATGCATGTTTTCGCCGTCGCTGGCATGAAACTGCATACCGACCTGAATCTCGTCGGCGCCATCAAACATTTCGCGGGAAACTTCCTGCTGCATGGCATCGTTGCGTTCGCCGTATCCCTCGCTGGGAGCCACGGTGACCTGCAGCGAATCGCCGGCCTGCTTACCGGCCAGCGCGTTCTCCAAACCTGGAATGATGTTGTTCATGCCCTGAATATAGGCAAGCGGTTCGCCGCCCTTGGAACTGTCGATGACAGCACCCTGTGAATCGGTAAGGGTGTAATCAATTGTCACGACCTTGTGTTTGGCAACTTGCATAACGGCTCCACCTGGCTCAAATGTGAAGCGACAGTTTAGTGGTTTAACCGGCCGCTGCCAATCGTATGCCGGGAATTCGCCGGACCCTCAGCCGTTATACCGACTCCACGAACAACTGAAGAATCTCATAATCTTGTGTCGATATATCAATA
>JBFEJM010000180.1:0-5369 GCA_041553175.1 Gammaproteobacteria bacterium
AATGCTGCGCGCGACGGATGGCAACCATGCATGAGCTGTCGATCTGCCAGGCGCTGGTCAGTCAACTCAATACCATTGCCCGTGAACAGCAGGCGGCACGTATTATCCGCGTGGTCATACAGATCGGCCCGCTGTCCGGTATCGAACCCGAACTTCTGCGCCACGCCTACCCGATCGCCAGCGCCGGTTCACTGGCCGCGGCCGCCGAGTTGATCCTGGAAAATGCGCCGATACGGGTTACCTGCGAATCCTGCGGCGCGGAATCGCATGCGTCACTCGGCTCGCTGGTCTGTGCGGTTTGCGGCGATTACCACACCCGCCTGTTGAGTGGAGACGAACTGCTGTTGTCCAGTGTCGAGCTGGAGCGGCTGGGTGCGCAACCGCCATCCGGCCCGGTTCATTGAGTAAATCTAAAGGAGTCGATATGTGTGAGACCTGTGGTTGCAACCTGACACCCGGCACGGTGGATCATATGCGCCGGACCGATGCCGCGACGGAACACACCACCATAAACGTCTTCAGGGATCTGCGCTCGGCCAACAATGAGCAGGCGGAGCATAACCGGCACCATTTCGATCAGCATGGCATTCTGTGCCTGAACCTGATGTCGTCCCCCGGCTCGGGCAAGACCGCTCTGCTCGAAGCGACAATCGATGCGTTGGGCAAGGAATTCAGAATCGCCGTGATTGAGGGTGACCTGGAAACGGAAAACGATGCGCTGCGTATACGCGCCAAGGGCGTACCGGCGGTTCAGATCGCGACCGGAACCGCCTGCCATCTCGATGCCCACCTGGTGCATGACGCGGTGCATCAACTCGATCTGTCCGCCATTGATATCCTGTTCATCGAGAACGTCGGCAACCTGGTCTGTCCGGCCAGTTTCGATCTTGGCCATCATCGCAATGTCACGCTGCTGTCTGTCACCGAGGGTGACGACAAACCGGCCAAATATCCTGTCATGTTCCGCGCCACGAATATCCTGTTGATCACCAAGACGGATCTGCTGCCTTTATTGGACGATTTCGATCCGGGCAAAGCCGAGGCGCATCTGCGCAAGCTGGCCAACCACGCCCCTGCGCTCGAAATCGCCGCACGCCGCGGCACCGGCCTGACGGATTGGCTGGACTGGCTGCGGGCCGAACTCGGTTCGCACCGGAAACGCATCGCCCGGGGCGAGACCTCGTTGCCGGCAATCCAGCCCGACGGACTCGAACTGCATGCGCGGAACACACCGCCCCGCCACCGCTTTGTACGGATACCGGATTCGCAGTCGCGCTGATCGGCGCCGCCTCCGCAACGTATGAGCACACACGCCAAAACCTGGCTCGAACGGATTCACCGGCTCCCGCTGCGGCGGCCGCTTCGAATCATGAACGTATGTGGTGGACATGAGCGCTCGATCAGCATGGCGGGACTGCGCTCGGCGTTGCCGCCGCAAATAGAACTCATACCCGGCCCGGGCTGCCCGGTGTGCATCTGTCCGGAAGAAGATGTCTATCAGGCCATCCAGTTGGCGTTGAATGAGGACATCACGCTGATCGCCTTCGGCGACATGTTGCGCGTTCCGGTCAACGTGAAAAAAGCGGAGATTCGCTCTCTGGAACAGGCCAAGGCGGCCGGCGCGGATATTCGCCCCATCGCATCACCGCGCGAAGCCGTCGCCATTGCACTGCAGGAACAGGATCGAGACGTCGTGTTCTTTGCCGCCGGGTTTGAGACCACCACAGCACCCGTTGCGGCCATGCTGGCGGAAGGCATTCCCGCCAATCTGCATTTGCTGCTGTCCGGACGCCGCACCTGGCCCGCCGTTGCCATGCTGCTCGATAGCGACACCCCCGGCTTTGACGGCCTCATTGCGCCGGGCCATGTCGCCACCGTCATGGGTCCCGAGGAATGGGAGTTTGTCGTGACCCGCCACAACATTCCAACCGCCATCGCGGGTTTCACGCCGGAATCCCTGTTACCCGCCATCTATTCCGTCATTCGCCAGCAACTGGAGAAACGTCCGTTTCTGGATAACTGCTATCCGGAACTTGTGCGCGCCGGTGGCAACGGAACGGCACAGCGTTTACTCGAGGAATCCATGCAGATCACCGACGCCAACTGGCGTGGTATCGGCGTTATACCGCAGTCGGGTTTTTCCGTGAACAGCCACTATGCGCATCACGACAGCCGAGTGCGCTTTCCCGATTACGGCGACGATGCCCGTAAGCGGGTCGGTCAAATGCCACCCGGCTGTGATTGTGCGAAGGTCGTGCTGGGTCGCATCTATCCGAACGAATGCAGACTCTATGGCCGGGCCTGCACACCGCGCAGTCCCATCGGTCCCTGCATGGTATCGGATGAAGGTGCCTGCCGGATCTGGTGGAGCAACGGACTGCGCACACCCCGCGAGCCGGAAAACGAGGCGGTTGTCGGTCAGCCCTGAGTGCGGACAGATCGATCCCCGCCTACATCAACTTCCACTGGAAAACAGCCAGAAATAGCCGATGTTGTAGTACATATGCAGCGCAATCGGCGCGCGCAGATCGCCATGTCGATCGCGAAAATAGCCGAAGATCAGCGAGGGCAGAAAAACCGCAGCAGCGGCCAGCGGCGGATGCGCAATGAAATGCAAACCGGTAAAGATAAGCGATGTCACCAGATTGGCCAGTGTTATTCCGGCATAGCGACGCGCACCGGCTTCACGACGCAGCAGATATCCCTGCACGCCCCCTCTGAAGATCACTTCTTCGAGTAGCGGGTAGAGTATCCCCAGAAACAGCAGATCACGCGGCTGATGCAGCGGCCAGAGCAGATCTGGATCGGGCCGGAACCAGAAGATGCCGGCGCCCCACACCAGCAACGCGCCTGCAACGGCACTCCAGAAGTGTTTGTCCTTCAAGACACCGTTCACAACAGTCTATGCAACCAGGATGACAACCGCCGATCAGGGTTTGAGTTCAATCAACCGATCGCCGCTGGACTTGTTCAATACTGTTACGCGCCGCGCCTCGAAACTCTGCTCGGGAACCAGCAACGTGCCTTCAATGCGATAGACAAGGTTCTTCTCCATATCGCGTATGCGGCGCGCCGCACCGATATCAGCATAGGCATAGAAGGTCACATCATTGATGAAAAATGCACCCTCTTCACGCCGCCAGCCGATCTCGTCGCTTTGACTGTAATAGGTCATGCAGCCACGCCAGGAATTCATTCGGTACGGCTCTATTTTACTGATGAACGCTTTATTGGCCGACGCATTGCGCAGTGTGCACTCTTTATAAGTGCTTGCTTTTGGGGTGGGATCGTCCACGTGCCAGCGGTCGCGTGGCAGCTTCATTATGAATTTCGGAAAATCGTCCCAGACCAGCGTGTCATATTGAATGCGCAAACCCCGTGTCATCGGCAGTGCAAACAAGAAACGTGCTTCATCGACTTCATAGCTGAGGCTGACCGCCACATCGATATACGCATTCTCAATGCGCCGGAAGGTATCGCAACCGACGCGCAGCAACTCCACCCGGCGGCGGTACTCCTCCTGGGTTTCGTATTCACCCCGCACCGGGGTGAATTCCTCACGCGCTTTGCAGCGTTCGTAGTCCTCCCAGAAGCGCGTGAAACCCTGCGTCTTCCCACCCCCCTCGATGATCAGGTCGCCTGCTGTTGCCATAACCGGCACGCAGAGCAGCAGGCCTATCCACTTGGTGATTCGCATAATGATTCCTCGGACCTTCGACCCGGTTCGTTGGTATGCCATCTGCAGCCCGGGCACCGCGGTGGCTTGGGTGACATTTTAGCGTCAACCGCCGGTGGGCATCCAGCCATAAATGGCCTGTGGATCTGTTAATATAATCGGCAGCCGGGCCCCTGGATTGAACCGCCTGAGAGCCCGGCGCGGACCGAAAACAGCAATAAAAGATAACTTTGGAGTGCATCAGACATGCAGAAGCGGGGAATACTGGTCAGTGGGGGCGCGGGATACATTGGGAGCCATGTGGTAAGGCAATTGGTTGCGGCCGGCGAAAAGGTGGTCGTGCTGGACAATCTGTCGACCGGATTCAAACAGGCCGTGGTACCCGGGGCCGAACTGGCGGTGGGTGATACCGGTGATCAGAAACTGGTGGCCGAACTGCTGAAGAAACACCAGATCGATTCGGTACTGCACTTCGCCGCCCACACCATCGTACCGGAATCGGTGTCGGACCCACTCAAGTATTACGGCAACAACACCTGCTGCACACGCAATCTGCTGGCCTGCTGTCGGGATGCCGGCGTCAAGCATTTCATTTTTTCGTCCACTGCAGCGGTATACGGCATCCCCGATGCACCGCTGGCGACCGAAGACACACCGAATGCACCGATCAACCCCTACGGCACCTCCAAGCTGATGAGCGAGTGGATGCTGCGAGATCTTTCGGCCGCAACCGATCTGCGCCATGTCGCGCTGCGTTATTTCAACGTCGCCGGCTGCAGCCCGGACGGAACAATAGGTCAATCCACCCGCAAGGCCACCCTGCTGATCAAGGTCGCCTGCGAGGTTGCCGTCGGTAGTCGCGAGAAACTGCTGGTGTTCGGCACCGATTACCCCACACCCGACGGCACCGGCGTGCGCGATTACATTCATGTCGAGGATCTGGCCGACGCCCATCTGAAGGCGCTGGATTACCTGCGTAAAGGCGGTGCCTCGACGACCCTGAATTGCGGTTACGGCCACGGCTACAGCGTGAAGGAAGTCATCGACGCCGTCGAACGCGTTGCCGGCCACAAGATCAAGGTCGAGGAAATCGAACGCCGCGCGGGTGATCCGCCTTCTCTGGTGGCCAAATCCGACAAAGCCAAAACGGTACTCAACTGGACGCCGCGCTTTGATGATCTCGATCTCATCGTGAAAACATCGCTGGAGTGGGAACGGAAGCTGGCCAAGGGCGAGGTCTACGGGGGCAACAGCTGAAACCCGCGGCTGCGGGCGAACACAGCGATGGCTTGAGCATCCCTGCTGCAGTGTTCGCTGGTGTCCGCGTGCCCTGTCAGTGCCCGTTTACCGGCCGTTGCGCACGCAGCGCCACTTCGGCACGCGCACCCAGATAGACATAGACCCCCAGACCGACCAGCAGACCCACCGCTGTCAGCATCATCCAGACGGCCTCGAGCATATGATCCGCCTCGCCCAGGGCGGACTTGAACATCATCAGCAGGGCTTCGATCGAGACGGCGATCAGAATGGCCGCGACGAAGCGGGTGATGGTGCGCCGCGTCGAACTGTGCCGGAAGATGTCCTTATGCATGAGGACTTCTTCCTCGAGAATGGTCTTGCCCAGATCGAAAATCGCCAGCGCGAGCGTCAGGAAGATAACAATACCGAACGGATGCAGTCCCACGTCGCTTAC
>JBFEJM010000181.1:0-5253 GCA_041553175.1 Gammaproteobacteria bacterium
GCGATCAACAGACTGATACGCAGCCTTTTCCCTGACGAGTTCATAAGCACGACCTCCGGTCATCGATGTTGCAGACTCAGCGTGTAGCGGGACATGACGTGCCGATACGGGCATCCCGCTCGAATGGTTGCTCGAGCAACACCTGTGCCAAGGAGGAACGCGCCCATCTATTCTCAGCCAAACAATCAGTTAGTATTGCAGCCGTCACGATTCGCCGAGCCTGCTTTGCACCAGCGCGGACGCAAGGCGTGCACATGCATTGATTTGGTGCGATCAGATCATGACTGCGCCGCTGCACCCGAGGCACCTCAAGCGGTTGCCGGCGATGCGGATCACAGATGGAATCTCGTCTGGGCAACGCCACCGGCTATGCTCCAACTGGCGCCTTCCTCATAGTGGATGCGTAACCTTCAAACGGGATCTGAAAACCTATTTCACTGTTTCAATCGAAATACTGCTTGCGACAATCGGATTAAGTCTCAAATTGTCGACGGCCTGCTTGCCGATAGACCCGCGATCGGCGACAGTTGAACGCGCATATCAGATACTGTGCCGGCGTTGAGCGAGGATCCGGCGGAAAACAATCAATAACATTATGAGAGGAGGAAATATCGATGCCAGGGAAGCCACTCTGTATGCTTGCGGGTCTGCTGCTGTCCAGCAACGTGCTGGCCGTGAGTATTCAATTCAGTGATCTGCCGACAGGAATTCAAGCGTGCAACACGGCGGGCACTTGTGCTGTCAACCTCACCAGTACATACGACGTTCCGAACGCGTCGGGTTCAACCGCCCACGATGGCACCCTGAATCCCCATACCATGAACGTCTTCTCGCTGACCGATCTCACGTCCGGCACCCAGGAGTACCTCGTCCGCTACAACCTGGTGGAGCCGTCCACGGCGCTGCTTTATGACACCGTACAACCCCTGGCCGGCAGTGTATGGCTGCGCATCGGAGCGCAAATTGACACTACGCAGGGCACACCCCAGGCCAGTCTGTATTTCGACCAGGTCAACCCCAATCCGGGCAACCTGTTTTTTGGCGATAGCGATGGACTGAGTGTCGATCTCTCGCTCTCGGCGTCGGCGCTGCTCAGCGGTACGGGCCGCGAAGGCGTCGGTTGCTGCGACGATCCGAGTTACACCGGGAACATGTCGATCACGGGCGATTTCGGAAGTCCGGCGCTATTGCCCTGCCTGGCGGATGGATGCTATTCGTCAGCGCAACTCAATCTTTTATACCTGTTGTTCGCCGACCCCGACGGCGACGGCGTCTACGAATCTGGAATCAACCCCTTCGATGCGCGTGCCATGCTCTTCAATGTCAGCAGCTATGATCCCTATGGCGGCCTGGAAGGCACGGGTGAGCTTTCCTCGGTATCTTATTATGTCACCACCGTGCCATTGCCTTCGGCTCTGTATCTGTTTCTGTCCGGGCTGGGGATTCTTGCAGGCTTGAAGCGTCGGATGAGCTAAGCGCGGTCTGAGAAAATGAGGGGATCAAGGGGACAGCGTGTTTACATCAGGTTTGGCACCCTGTCCTTGCCCCCTCACAGATCCCGCACATAATCCCAGCCCAACTGCACCATCTGGCCCTCGATCCAGAACACCCGGCTGTGCAGATAGACCGACGGTTCGTCGGCGCGCAATTGCACCGGGTTGGGCAGCACGGCGGCGAGGCGGGCGGCCTGATGGGCGCTGAGTTTGGCCGGCGGAACAGCGAAGATACTCTGGCTGGCCGCGGCTACGCCAAAGGTGTTGGGGCCGAACTGGGCGATGTTGAGATAGATCTCGAGAATCCTGCGCTTGGGCAGCGTCAGTTCGACAATCGCCGTGAACCAGGCTTCAAGTCCCTTGCGCAGCCAGCTCCGCCCCGACCATAGGAACAGATTCTTCGCCACCTGCTGGCTGATGGTGCTTGCGCCACGTACGCGACCATTATCCGCACGCTCGCGCACGGCGTCGGCAATGGCGCCGATATCGAATCCCCAATGCTCGGGAAAGCGCTGGTCTTCGGCGGCAATGGCGGCGAGCTTCATCGCCGGCGCGATGTTCGCGCTGTCGACCCATGAATGCTGCACACGCGCCGGCGATCCCGCCACCCACAGGTCATACTGGCGTTTGAGGATAAACGCGCTGGTCGGCGGATCGATCCAGCGCAGACTGGCGATGATGAACAGCGGCCCCAGAATAAGCACTATGAGGATGCGGGTCAGCCACAACCGCCAGCGGGAAGTTTTGCGTCGTTTGGCCATCAGCGGAGTTAGGGTGTACCTTACGTGCGAGCGGACTCGAACAGCATCCGCATGAACACGCGGCGTCCCGGCTCATTTATATGCGGGCCATTGTACCCGGCGCTTCAGCAGACTGCACAGGCACATTCAACAGCAGACCGCACCCCGACGCTGACATTAACGTTCAGCGGTCATTCGACTTACCGGAAGGAATTGAATTTATGCACCGTTCACCCCTGCCGCCATTCCTGATGGCCCTGCTGCTGGCAACGGCCCCCGTCGCACAGGCCGGCTGGAATCCGCTGGCCAAGGAAAAGGCCGAAGATCAGCAGGCCGCGACCAACGAGGCCGCCGAGACCATCGCCGCGTTCAAGAACAAGGATCCCGGCATCAAGATCTTCTTCGACAAGGCCTATGGCTATGCGGTATTTCCGACCGTCGCCAAGGGCGGCATGGGCATCGGCGGCGCCTACGGCAAGGGCGAGGTATACCAGCGCGGCAAATTCATCGGCAGTTCCAGCCTGACTCAGGTCACCATCGGCTTTCAGCTCGGTGGCCAGGCCTACAGCGAGATCGTCTTCTTCAAGGACAAGGCAACGCTGGATGACTTCAAGGCCGGCAATTTCGAGTTCAGCGCGCAGGCCTCGGCCGTGGCCGTCACTGCGGGCGCCTCGGCGGATGCAGGCTACAGCAACGGCGTCGCCATCTTCACTCTGGCCAAGGGCGGCCTGATGTACGAGGCCTCGGTCGGCGGCCAGAAGTTCACTTTCACCCCACAATAGACCGGGAAAAGACATCCGCCCGAAAAGCAAGCGACGAAGTGTTAACTTTCGTAACGGACCCCGAACTCTGTAAACGAATGTAGCATCCCCGCCAAAGGGCTTTTCTGCCCATAAATCCCTCGTAAGATAGTGCCTGCCTCATCGGGTAAGCGCGGACCATACGGCCGCGCGGCTAGGAGACACTATGAACAACGAACGCCAGAATGCGGTGCATGTGGAGATCAACCAGGTCACCGACAAGATCAAACGACTGCAGCGAACCATCGCCGCGGTCAATGAGCCCGTGTCCCAGCTTGAGTTGTTCGAACTGCAGCGGCTGGGCCGCGAGTACGGAACGCTGATCGCGCAACTGAAAAGACTCAAAGAAGACGACCGTTGACGAATCCGCTCCACACGCTGACCTGACACACGGCTAAGCGGTACCGTATACTGCCTCACCATGATCACGCCGAGCACTGCATGAACATTCGCATTACCCGACTGAAAAAATCACTGGGCGGAATCGTCGTTGCGGCGCTGGTCGCCGGCTATGCCTATCTGCAGAACGGCGTTCCCATCACGCAGCCCGCCGCGACCTCCGGCACCAGTGTTGAGCAGGCGTTTCAGGCCGAACAATCCGGCGTCTGGATGACGGTCGATGCAAAAGTGGTACGCACGCTGAAGGATGATAACGAAGGTTCGCGACATCAGCGGTTCATTATAGAACCGGCCAGCGGACCGACGGTGCTGGTGGCGCACAATATCGACCTTGCCCCGCGGGTACCGCTGCGCACCGGCGACCGAATCGAACTGAAGGGCCGCTACGAATGGAATGCCAAAGGCGGCGTTCTGCATTGGACCCATCACGATCCGAATCGACGCGAACCGGGCGGCTGGATCGAACACGAAGGTAAACGCTACGAGTAGATTCTTCCGGCGCAATTGATCTGCACTGCATAGACACGAACTTCGGAGACTCAGACATGCGTTGGCGCACAGGTCGCAGAAGCAGTAACGTTGAAGACAGGCGCGGCATGCGGATGTCGGCACGCGGCCGCAAGGGCGGCGGTATCGGTATTATTGTGCTGGCGCTGGTCGCGATGTACTTCGGCGTCGATCCCTCGATCGTGCTGAACATGGCCGGACCGACGACTACCACACAGACCGAGCCCGCGCGCATCGACCCCGCTCAGGCCGAACTGGCCGACTTCGTGAGTGTGGTCCTGGCCGATACCGAAGATACCTGGCACGGCCTGTTCGGCAAGGCCGGCAAGTCCTATGAGGAACCGGTCCTGGTCATGTTCAGCGGCGCCGTGCAATCGGCCTGCGGCATGGGCGAGGCGGCCATGGGTCCGTTCTACTGTCCGGCCGATCACAAGGTCTACATCGACCTGAGTTTCTATCATGATCTCAAGGCGCGCCACTCGGCGCCGGGCGACTTTGCCCAGGCCTACGTCATCGCGCATGAAGTGGGGCATCACGTGCAGACCCTGCTCGGCATATCCAAACGCGTGCATGCCACGCGTCAGCAGGTCAGTGAAACCGAGGCGAACCAACTGTCCGTGCGGCAAGAACTGCAGGCGGACTGCTTCGCCGGGCTGTGGGCGCATCATGCCGATCGCGCCCGCAACGTGGTCGAGAGCGGTGACATCGAGGAGGCGCTCAATGCCGCCAGCAGTATCGGCGACGATCGACTGCAGAAACAGGCGCGCGGCTATGTCACGCCGGAGTCCTTCACCCACGGCAGTTCCACCCAGCGTGTGCGCTGGTTCAAACGCGGCTGGGAAAGCGGCGATCTAAGCAGCTGCAACACCTTTGAGGCGGCGAGTCTTTAGATTCCCTGCACACCCTTTCGTATAGCGCGATGCCGCGGTGGAAGGACTCAGTCACGCCCGTAATGACTGATCGGTTGGCCTATGCGAATGCGTGCCGGCTTCCGGCACCGTCAACGCGCTCACGGCTGTTTCAGATGTCGGAATAATTGTGATCAATTGCATGTAACGTTCGTGCAAGGGTGTTCTGTGTCGCCATGCCGCTATAACCAAGCACTGCAGTCAGAATTAAAACGCAGACGAAATATTGACGCGTTCTGTTCATCATCAGCGAACACGATTCAATCGCTTACCTGCACAACAGACACTACTGCCACTTCACATGATGCAGGTCAAAAACTGAAAAAGTCTAACCCACTGATTTCAGTCGAGGCGCAAACATATAGTCTAAACTGATTGTTAATTCGCATTGACGAATTGCGCTACC
>JBFEJM010000182.1:0-5245 GCA_041553175.1 Gammaproteobacteria bacterium
ATCTTGTTCACCCAGAGAAAATCGAGTGCGCTTCCAGAACGGAGGGCGCAACACAGGGGCGGCAGTATAGCTTAAAGCCGTTGATTTCACTAATAGGCGCCCACCTGGAAAGCCCGCGCGGCGGAATCCGCGCTTGTTCCCGGCCGCGCGTTAGTGGTTCAATAGCGCGCTCCGTGTCTGCGGTCAGCCCGCAGAACCCGCGCGACAGCCACGCAGGCGACGAACGATTTTTTTACGCCACCCCCCTGGCGGGTGACGACGTACAGATTTGGCATTCACCGTTGTTGAGGAGACTTTCATGTCCAAGAAGCACCCCATCGTGGCCGTAACCGGCTCATCCGGCGCCGGCACCACAACCGTCAAGGTCGCCTTTGAGCACATCTTCCTGCGTGAGGGCATCAGTCCGTTGGTGGTGGAGGGCGACAGCTTCCATCGCTACGATCGCGCCGCCATGAAAGAGGCCATGAAAAAGGCCGAGGCCACCAACAACACCCATTTCAGTCACTTTGGCCCCGAGGCCAATGTGTTCGACGAACTCGAAAAGACCTTCAAACAGTACGGCGAGACCGGCGCCTGCCGCCGTCGCTATTACCTGCACAGCGAAGAGGAAGCCGCACCTTATGGTCAGAAACCGGGCGAATTCACCGCCTGGGAGGACATCCCCGGCGGCACCGACCTGCTGTTCTATGAAGGGCTGCACGGCGGCGTCGTCACCGAGGATATCAATGTCGCCCAGTATGTCGATCTGCTGATCGGCGTGGTGCCGATCGTCAATCTGGAGTGGATTCAGAAAATCCACCGCGACGCCGCCCAGCGCGGCTATTCCGCCGAGGCCATTGTCGACACCATCCTGCGCCGCATGCACGATTATGTTCATTACATCACGCCGCAGTTCTCGCGCACCGATATCAACTTCCAGCGCGTGCCGACGGTCGACACCTCCAACCCGTTCATCGCCCGTGACATCCCGACACCGGACGAGAGTTTCGTTGTGATTCGCTTCCGCGACCCCAAGAAGCATGACGTCGACTTCCCCAACCTGCTGGCGATGCTCGACGGCTCGTTCATGTCACGCCGCAACACCCTGGTGGTTCCCGGCGGCAAGATGGGCTTCGCGATGGAAATCGTGCTGACGCCGATCATCGAGCAGATGATGGCCAAGCGCGGCTGAACCGCTCAGTAACGGGGACAGATTTGAAATCTGTCCCCGGCGTGCTCCAGACCCCCGGTTTATCCGGGGGTTTTTATTTTCCGGCTGCCGGCAGGGCGAAACCCGTTATACTCAACACATCTTCTTGAGCAGATCGGCAGGAAATTTCCCATGTCCCAGCGCACTCAGCCGCTGCCGCGCACCGACCGTTTCCTGATGGGACATGCGGAGGCGCCGGACTGGGAAAAGGCCGCCGAAAGCTGCCTGCAGCAGATGGGCTACATTCCGCCTGAAGCCAATCTCGGCATTCTCTACGTCACCGACAACTACGCCGGCATTCTGAAATCCATTCTCGACCATTTCCGCGAAGAGACCGGCATCGACGACTGGGTCGGCACGGTCGGCATGGGTATCTGCGCCAGCGGCAAGGAGTATTACGAGACCTCGGCCATGGCCGCCATGATCGGCAGTTTTCCGGCCAATGCCTTCCGTATCCTGCCGACACTGCGCGACCCGCAGCTCAGCGAGATTCTCGACCTGCATGACTGGCTGCAGCAGAGCGCCAGTCATATCGCCATCGTGCACGGCGATCCGCGCAATGCAAACACACCCGAACTGATCGAAGGCCTCGCCGCACAGCTGCCCGGTGGCTATCTGGTGGGTGGACTGACTTCATCGCGTGCCGAAGAACCGCAGATCGCCAACGGCATCGTGCAGGGCGGCGTATCCGGCGTCATTTTCTCCGACCAGGTCAAGGTGATCAGCGGACTGACGCAGGGCTGCAGCCCGATCGCCGGTAAACATGTGATCACCGAATGCGAACGGAACATCATATCCAAGATCGATGATCGACCCGCGCTGGATGTTTTTTTCGAGGATATCGGCGAGATACTCGCGCGCGATCTGAATCGCGCCGCCGGCTATATCTTCGCCGGCCTGCCGGTGGTCGGCTCGGACAGCGCCGATTACCTGGTGCGCAATCTCATCGGCGTCGATACCAAAAACCGGTTGCTGGCCATCGGTGACCTGATCGAACCCGGTCAACCCATCCAGTTCTGCCGCCGCGACGGCCGCAGTGCCTGGGATGACATGCAGCGCATGCTGGACGACCTGCGCAGCCGTCTCGACCACCCGCCGCGCGGCGGTGTCTATTATTCCTGTCTGGGCCGCGGTCAGAATCTGTTCGGCAGCGATTCCGAAGAACTTCGCGCCATCCGCAGCGCACTCGGCGATTTTCCGCTGGTCGGTTTCTTCGCCAACGGCGAAATCTCCAACAACCGCCTGTATGGATATACGGGCGTGCTCACGCTGTTCCTCTAGTCGCGAACAACCGTTCCAATCCGCTCTATCCTATACTTTGTCCGCCGCCGTTGTTGCATGTTCAGGCCGGTTCGGCCGAGGAGAGCGTCGCATGATCGTCACGACCACCGATCCCATTACAGGCAGAGAAGTCACCAATCCCGACCAGCACCCCTTCCTGGTGGAAGGCGAAGGTGTCTACGCGCTGAAGATCTATTTCGAATCGGAGGCCACCAAACAGGCCTATCTGGAAGGCGACGATGAGGGACTCATGCCTGACGAAATCTAGTGTGACCGGCCCTGCGCCCGTGGCCGGATCCCGGAATTCACATTTTCAGATAGCCCTCGCCCACCAGTCGCTCCACTTCGTCCGGACCATAGGGAACGATTTCGATAAAGGCGGGCATATCCTCCGGCTCCAGCTTTAACTCGCGCATCATGGTACGGCAGGCCTTCACCTCGATCAGTTGAAAGGCATCCAGCTTGGCCGCCAGATCCACCAGCTGGCGATGATCCGCATAATTCCCGATCGCGAACAGGTTCAGCTCCGGACCGTGCAGCACCAGTGAGATTTCCGGCAGGCGGCTCTGCGGATTGGGCTGCCGCGAGAGCGCCTCCAACCGGCCCAGCAGCAAGTGCAGGTCCTCCGGGTCGTGCAGACTGATGTCGTAGACGGTGCGCGGCCGTTCAATGTCGGGCAGCTCCAGATCGGGCGTGCTTTCGGGTGCTTCGACGACCGAGAAAACGCTCGCGAACGTCATATCCGTGCCACCGGTCGGTGTTCGCACCAGCAACACCGCCACCACCAGCACGAGTGCCAGCCCAACCACCAATAAGGCGTTCGCAAAACGCATACGGCCCCCCGTCTGCGGGGAGCTCCGGCGCCCCCTTCGGTTTCAGCATAGCACGCGGCCGGCGGCGCCGACGCCGGCCCGATTCAGGTACAATCCGCGCCATCATCCGCCGTGCGGCAGGGGGTCCGCGCCATGTCCATAGCCACGCCTGAACGCCAGCACAACCGTATCGTCGCGAGTTGGCTGCTGATCTGCTGCTTCCTCATCTTCGCCATGGTCGTGCTGGGCGGAGTGACGCGACTGACCGGCTCCGGCCTGTCGATGGTCGAATGGGATCCGATTTTCGGTGTCGTGCCGCCGCTCAGCCAGGAGGCCTGGGAGACGGTCTTCGCCAAGTATCAGCAATCGCCGGAATTCCAGAAGGTCAACATGCACATGGATGTCGAGGATTTCAAATCCATCTATTGGTTTGAATTCGCGCACCGACTGCTGGGCCGCATGATCGGCACGGTGTTTCTACTGCCCTTTCTGTACTTTCTCTGGCGCGGCTGGCTGCAGCGGCCACTGATTCCGAAGCTGGTCATCATGTTCGTGCTCGGCGGCCTGCAGGGGCTGCTGGGGTGGTATATGGTCCAGAGCGGACTGGTCGACAATCCGCATGTCAGTCAGTACCGGCTCACGGCCCATCTGCTCGCGGCCTTTCTGATCTACGGCTTCATATTCTGGGTGGCGCTGGATCTTCTGTATCCGCGCGAAGATCGCCCGACCGTGGCCGCCGGCGGTGTCCGCAAAGGCACCATCGCCTTTCTTGCGCTTGCCGTGATCACCATGGGCTCGGGTGGCCTGGTTGCCGGGCTGAAGGCCGGCCACGCCTACAACACCTTCCCGCTGATGGATGGCCACCTCATCCCCAAGGCGATGTTTCTGCTGGAACCGCGCTGGCACAACTTCTTTGAGAACATCGCCACGGTCCAGTTCGATCACCGACTCCTGGCAACGCTGGTCCTTCTGAGCGCCGTGCTGCTCTGGCTCAAGACGCGGCACCTGGACCGCAGCGTGCGCCGACGTGCCCATCTGGTACTGGGAATGGTGGGTCTGCAGATTGGACTGGGCATCGCCACCCTGCTGCTGCACGTACCGGTACCGCTCGCCTCCGCCCATCAGGCCGGGGCGCTGGTTCTGCTGACGCTGACGCTCTACCTCCTGCATGCCCTGCCCCGCGCCTCGACCTGACAGCGGGGCATAAAAAAAGCCCGGGCACATGCCCGGGCCTTCTGTTACGTCCAGTCGGCTTGGCTTACTGGGCTCCGAGACCGGCGTAATAGGCAGCCAGATTGGCGATATCGTCGTCCGACAGCGGCTTGGCCATGGGCGACATCATCGGATCACTGCGGGTACCATCCCGGAACGCTTTCATCTGTTTAACCAGATAAGCCTCTTTCTGTCCCGCGAGATTGGGCCACAGCGGATTGTTGCTGACGCCCGTCGGACCGTGACAGCCTGCGCAGGTGCCGGCTTTGGCCTTGCCGGCAGCCGCGTCTCCGGCCAGGGCGGCACCGCTGGCTGTAATTGCTACCGTCACGAACACCGCAGATAACAGTTTCTTCATTGCGAGATCTCCACTACTGGTGGTTGGTTGCGCCTAGCTACAGATAACCAGGCAGCGAAATTGGCGCTATTCTGTCAAAGCCGGGGCGTCGGGTAAATGAATCCGGGTTGATATCAGTCAAACCTCCGTAATCTGTACGCCAAGCACCGGATAAGACAAAGAAAATAGCGGTTTGTTCCATGCATTTATCTTATACTAACAAAAATTTTTTATATTTCTGGGAGTTGTGTAGAATCGGTCAAAACAATCAGCCTGAGTGCCAGCGGCAAAAATACGTCGCAGCGACTCGGCTCTGGCGACAACCTCAAGGATGGGGACCCACTGTTTGATGCATGTTGATTTGAAAAATGCCTATGCCGGTATGACGCTTGGCGCGGACGTGGTCAGTGCCAA
>JBFEJM010000183.1:0-5234 GCA_041553175.1 Gammaproteobacteria bacterium
CTGCTCCGATTCCGGTATCAGTCACACGTAAAAGTCGGCAGGATCGATTCCAAAGCTGCCCGGCTCCAGCGGGCGCGCAATATCATACGGCTCGCCGGATTCGTTCAGTTCCTGTTTGATCAGATCGATCTTGGGGTGAAATTCATAGGCGATTTTGTCTTTGTCCAATACCAGCATAACGATCGGTTTCAGGCGACGTACCGCATTCTGAGCCAGTACAATTCCCACTTCGCCGGTCGTCATTTCGACCAATGAGCCGGTCGGGTAGATACCCAGACACTGGATGAACTGCTCGATCATACTGGCCTGGAAATCCTGGTCCCGCCATTCGTATAAGGCGCGTATCGCCTGATGTTGGGACATCGCTTTTGCGTAGGGCCGGTCACTGGTTATAGCGTCATAGCAATCGACAATGGCCGCGATACGACCATAAACAGGGATGTTCCCCCCCTCCAGTTTGCGTGGATACCCCTGACCATTGTGCCGCTCATGATGCGTGGCGATGGTGGTCAGGATATCTTTCGTTATCCCGCGTGTACCCGTCAGAAGTTCCAGGCTGAACTGTACATGCTTGCGCATAAGCCGGAACTCAGGCTCCGTGAGCTTGCCGGGTTTGGCGAGCATTTCGCTTGGCAGTTTTATTTTGCCGATATCGAGGAGGAGAGTGGCCAACGCCAGATTTCGAATATCTGTCAATGGCAGGCCGAGATGACGGGCGAAATTGGCAGCCAGGGCGCAGTTGTCGATGGCATGGGTATACGCGTAGTTGTCTTTGTCCTTCAACCGAGTCAGCCAGACAAAGGCGTCCGGGTTGCGGATAATGCTGGATACCACGTCGTCGACGGCGGATTTGGTATCAGTCAGATTCAGGGGTTTCCCGGATTCCGCGTCGTCCATGACCGTACTAAAGGAGTCTTTCAGACGATCGTAACTCTGCTTTGCAACGGCGCGCTCTTCTTCCAATGAAGTTTTGGTGGGATAGACTTGATGTCCAACCGGACGCGCGACCAGTTCCGCAACCTGCCTGTCGACTTCCTGCTGAGCTTCCTGCAGGGCCTGTTTGGCATCCAGTCCCCGGTCCGCATCGATATACACGTAGTCGCAGTGGCGGCTCAGTTCGTCTATATCGGTTGCAGTACTGAGCATAAAACCCTGAAATAGAAAAGGAGTCTCGACCCAAGGTCGGTCGAGTCGAGACACATACATACCGGTCGTCAGGTCCTGGACGGCTACTTTCTTTTCCAAGGGCATAAGTCACGCCAAGGGTTGGTCAGACTGTCTCTAGACCTCCCCACGGGCGGTAATAGAGATGATATCGATTAATTTATCGACCAGGAGATTCATTAGTTAATGGTCGGTAGCCACTGTGCTGTGGATCGTTCAAGCGGATTCGGCTGGGCGCCGACTCAGCGACCGCCGGCGACCGGCGGTTCTGTGGCGACGTCGGCATGTACGTCGGGGTGGGTCAGCCAGGCGGCGGCATCATCCGCCTGCATGGCCGCGGCGACATGCCTGCCCTGGGCGAGATCACACCCCAGATCCGCCAGCAATTCGAGACTGGCCTGGTTCTGCACGCCTTCCGCCACGACCCGCATACCGAAGTTGTGAGCGAGGGCGATGATCGTGCGAACGATTTTCTGGTCACCCTCGTCCCGGTCGAGATCGCAGACAAAGGTCCTGTCTATTTTCACTTCAGTGACCGGAAGGCGTTTCAGAAAACCCAGAGACGAGTAACCGGTGCCGAAATCGTCGATCGATATCCCGACCCCCAGCGCGCTGATACGGCCCAGAATCACTCGACCCTGATCCGGCTGTTGCATCAGTGCGCGTTCGGTGACTTCGAGTACCAGGCTGCCCGGATCCGTGTTCCAGGTACCGAGGGAGCGCTCCAGAATATCCACGACATCGGCGTGATGCAGCATGCCGGCGGACAGATTGACGGCGATTCTGAGTTCCGGCTGCAGATGCTGCAGGGTATGCAGGTGATGCAAGGCCGCCTTCAGCGACCAGCTGGTGAAAGGTTCGATCTGTCCCGTACGTTCGGCCAGTGCAACAAAATGATCGGGCGCCAACTCCCCGCGTTCGGCGTGCAGCCAGCGGGCAAGACACTCGAAACCCGCCACCCGACTGCGCTCCAGGTCGATCTGCGGCTGCAGAAACAGGCGCAGGTCATTGTGCTCGAGCGCCGCCTGCAGGTCGTTTTCGAGGGCAAGCAGACTCGGTTTGGCGACGTCGAGATGTTCGTTGAAGAACTCGCAGCCGGTGGCCGTTTCGCGGGCCTCGATCAGTGCCCGGTCGACCGCCTGCATCAGCTGCTGGCTGTCAGCGGCATGTTGCGGAAACAGCGCAATACCTGAGTAGGTCTGCATACGCAGGCTCAAATTACCGATCAGGAAGGGGCGGCTCAACGACTCACCGATCTTGCGGGCGGCGAGCTGTGCGTGGCCGGGATTGACCAGGCCCGGCAGCAGCAATGCGAACTCGTCGCTGCCGGTTCTTGCCACGGTATCCGATTGACGCAGGATATCCTGGATGCGATTGGCCGATTCGATCAGCAGTGCGTCGCCGACCCGGTAACCGTATTCCCGATTGATATCACGAAAACGGCGCAGATTGATCACGACCACGGCAATCGCTTCGCTGAATTGACCACTGCAGCGGATCTGGCCTTCCAGGCGTTTGAAAAAGGTGTAGCGATCCGGTAAGCCGGTTAGGGGGTCACGGTCCATGAACTCGTCCGTATCATCGCTGATCCAACTCGGGGTCGTTTGCTTCAAACATAGTCGCTGATCGGACCGAACTGGCTTGGCACCGCGCCGCCCCGACCGCGGCGGGGTTCCGCGTTCTTCCGCAACGCGTCATAGCCAGGCTTCCAATCGAGGACTATGGCGGCATTGAGACGAAAAAGTTGAGCTAAAAAATAGGCTTGCGAACGAAACTCAACTGGGTTCGAGGGCCTGGCGGGCAGCGTCCAGGCCACTCTGAACAGCGCCTTCGAGGGTTGCCGGAAGCTCAGTGGCGGTGAAATCGCCGGCCAGCCAGAGACCGCTGACCGGGGTGCGACAGACTGGCCGAATGCCATTGATGCCGGTAACGGCGGCAAAGGTGGCGCGTTTCTCGCGGATGACGAGATGTTCAATCGCGGCCGGCCAGCCCGGATGTAACTGGCGGAGTTCGGCCTCGACCTGAATCGCCAGCTGCGCGTTACTGTAGCGAAGATGTTGTCCGCGCCCGCTGATGACGGCGGCAATGATGGTCGGATGTCCGCTCAGCCGTCGTTCGAAAAACCACTGACCAAGGCCATCCTGGAGGCCGAACAGAGCGTTGGACCCCAGTGTCACTGCATCAGGATAGCGTAGGTACACCGTGGTGATGGGATCGTGGCGCAGCGTAGCGAGACCCGCGGCAATCTGTGCCAGTGCCGGGTGAGAGGCAAGCAGCCGTCTGCACATGACAGGATTGACAGCGAGGATGATCCGGTCAGCGGCGGCATCACCCTCGCGCCAGCGTACACCGACACAGCGGTCGTCCTGGAAATTCAATCCCTCGATGCGATGGTTGAGAATCACACTGCCGCCATGGCGTTCGATGAAATCCATGGCCGGTTCAGGCAGCAGTGAACCCAGGTCACTGCGGGGAATCAGCAGATCCGCATTTGTGGCATCGCCGCGAAAGGTGCGCCCCAACACCTTCAGGAAAATTTCGGCCGAGGCCTCACCGATCGGGGTGTTGAGCGCGGCCAGGCACAGAGGGCCCCAGAGCGCCTGAGTGAGGCGTGGATCCTGCCGTTCGCTGAGCAGCAGCGACTGCGCACTGATGTCGTGATCAAGTGTTATCTGATTGCGAATGATGCGCAGGCAGAAGCGGGTCAGGCGCAGCCGTGATGGCGGAGACAGGCCGGTGGCTGCGGCCACCGCCAGGGCCAGGTGCAACGGTGCCGGTAGATTTCGAGCACGCAGCCGCAAGGCGGGTCGAGTCAGACCACGGACATCCAGATCGAGCGGTGTACGCAGAAAGGCGCTCGCGGTATCGACATCCAGTGTTTCCAGCAAAGCCAGCATACTGTGATAAGCGCCGACCATGATGTGCTGACCGTTGTCGACCCGATCATCGCCGAAGCGCACACAGCGCGCCCGTCCGCCCAATTGTCTGGCCGCCTCGAACAGGCTGACCTTTACGCCGCAGCGGGCGAGTTCGACTGCGGCGCTGAGTCCCGCCCAGCCGCCACCGATCACAATCGCCGTGGCGGGTGTTTCAGGCATTGATATCGCGGCGGCGTTCGCGGCGCGCGGTGCGCCAGGCAATCCAGAACTTACGCAACGGCGTCAACGTTACACGCCGTTCCAGCACGCGCAGGCCATCCTGTTCGATCTCATCCAATGTCGCCTGATAGATGGCCGCCATTATCAGACCGGCCCGCTGTGCGTAACGGTCTTCGTCCGGCAGTAGCTCGAGTGCGCGCCGGTAATGTTGTCTGGCCCGATCAAGTTGATGATCAAGCAGCTTCTGCAGCTGTGGCGTGTGGTGGTAACTCAGAATGTCCTGCTCATTTACGCCGAAGCGCTGCAGTTCCTCGCGGGGAAGATAGATGCGGCCACGGCGTGCATCCTCGCGTACATCGCGCAGTATATTGGTGAGCTGAAAGGCCGTGCCGAGTTCGGTCGCGTATTTCAGCGTCTGCCTGTTCCGGTAGCCGAATATTTCCGCCGACAGCAGACCGACCACACCCGCGACCCGGTAACAATACAACGCGAGATCGCGGTAGGCGTCATAGCGATGGCGATCGAGATCCATTTCCATTCCATCGATGATTTCCAGGAAATATTCTCTGGGCAGATTGAATTCCTTTACCTCCTGCGCCAGCCCGCGCCCGACCGGATGTTGTGGCGTACCGTCGAACACACGATGGATCTCGTCACGCCACCAATTGAGTTTCAGTCGAGCGACACCGGCATCGCTGCATTCATCCACCACATCGTCAACCTCACGGCAGAAGGCATACAGCGTGGTGATCGCCCGGCGATGCGGATCGGCCAGAAAGCGGAACGCATAATAGAAACTGGAGCCGCTGCTGGCCGCTCTGTTCTGACAGTATTCGGTTGCTTCCATCTGGGAGTTCGTCGAGGACATTGGCGCAAGCATAAACGATCGGGTTCCGCGCGGCATCATCGCCCACGCAGGGCGTGCCAGACAATCCATGCCCAGTCGGCGCTGCTCAGCCGTGGCCGGGCAAA
>JBFEJM010000184.1:0-5207 GCA_041553175.1 Gammaproteobacteria bacterium
ATGATATCCCAATATTAGTCTTATGCCGGACCTCCCCCATGGCGATCCGTATGGCAGTCCGGGGACTTTACAAAGTAAAAGGGCGCCCATCAAGGGCGCCCTTTCAGCTTATTGGCGGAGTGGACGGGACTCGAACCCGCGACCCCCGGCGTGACAGGCCGGTATTCTAACCAACTGAACTACCACTCCACTTGAACTCTACCCACGTAACCTTGGTGGGTGCTGAGGGGATCGAACCCCCGACATTCGCCTTGTAAGGGCGACGCTCTACCAGCTGAGCTAAGCACCCCGAGGAGCGCGCTAGTTTACGGCATCCTTAAGTGCTTTTCCAGCCTTAAATGCGGGTGCCTTGGAGGCTTTAATGTTAATGGATTCACCGGTCTGGGGATTGCGGCCGGTGCGGGCGGCACGCTCGCGTACCTCGAATGTACCAAAGCCCACCAGCGTCACCTGATCGCCTTTTTTCAGGGCGTCGGAAATACCGCTCAACAGCGCATCCACCGCGCGAGTGGCCGTCGCTTTGTTCAGGTCAGCCGCTTCCGCAACCGTTTCAATCAAATCAGTCTTGTTCATGAATAAATGCTCCTTCCCCCCCTCGTATGCAACAGGACGGGATTGGCCGTACTTATAAGGAATCGGAGATCTGGGTGCCCGGTATGACGGACTACCAAAAATTATTACGTGCTGGCTCGCGAGGTATTGTGCTCAACTTAAGATCGTCCGGACAGACACGCGGCACTTTATACCAAGGCGCGTGAAGCGCTGTCAACAGAGTCAAAAAAACAAAAGGCGATATCGCGCACGATATCGCCTTTTCTATTCACTCGATCACAAAAGCTTAGTGTGGGCGCACTGTAGAACGCTTGCGCTTGGTTTTCGCCTCGGCTTTCTTGTCGTCTCCGGTAGCGGCCTCTTCGGCTTCACCCGCTTCGGCAGCGGTCGGTGACGGCATATGCTGAAGCGCGACTTCCAATACCTGATCAATCCACTTGACGGGTCGGATATCGAGGTTTTCCTTGACGTTCTTCGGAATATCGACCAAGTCCTTCTGGTTTTCGTCGGGGATCAGAACCGTTGTAATTCCACCTCGGTGAGCGGCAAGGAGTTTCTCCTTCAGCCCGCCAATGGGCAGAACTTCACCGCGCAACGTGATTTCACCGGTCATCGCGACATCGGCCCGGACCGGTACTTTGGTCAACGCCGACACCAGCGCGGTACACATACCGACACCCGCGCTGGGGCCATCCTTGGGTGTGGCACCTTCCGGCACGTGCACGTGGATGTCGTATTTCTGATAGAAATCAGGATCCACATTCAATACGGCCGCTCGACTGCGCACCACAGTGGTCGCCGCCTGAATCGATTCCTGCATGACGTCACCGAGCTGGCCGGTATGGATCAAACGCCCCTTACCGGGGACCACAGCGGCTTCGATGGTCAGCAGTTCGCCACCGACTTCGGTCCAGGCCAAACCCGTCACCTGACCGACCTGATCGCGCTCCTCTGCCCGTCCATAACGGAACCGGCGGACACCCAGGTACTTGTCCAGATTCTTGGGGGTCACACTGATCTTGCCGCCGCCTTTCTTGAGCAGGAGTTCCTTGACCACTTTGCGGCACAGCTTGGCAATCTCGCGTTCCAGATTGCGAACACCGGCTTCACGTGTGTAAAAACGCACGATATCCCGTAACGCCGCATCGCTTGCAGTCAGTTCTTCATCGCGCAATCCGTTGCTCTTGATCTGCTTGGGAACCAGGTAACGCTTGGCGATATTGATCTTCTCATCCTCGGTATAGCCCGGGATGCGAATAACCTCCATGCGGTCCAGCAACGGTCCGGGGATGTTAAGCGTATTGGCGGTCGCCACGAACATCACATCAGACAGATCGAAATCCACCTCGAGGTAATGATCGTTGAAGGAGTGATTCTGCTCCGGATCGAGCACTTCGAGCAGCGCAGATGACGGATCGCCGCGGAAATCCATCGACATCTTGTCGATCTCGTCCAGCAGGAACAGCGGATTGCGCACGCCGATCTTGGACATGTTCTGCACCAGCTTGCCCGGAAGCGAGCCGATGTAGGTCCGCCGATGACCACGGATCTCGGCCTCGTCGCGCACGCCACCCAGCGACATGCGTACAAATTTGCGGTTGGTCGCGCGGGCAATCGAACGACCCAGCGATGTCTTACCGACACCGGGCGGTCCGACCAGGCAGAGAATGGGGCCCTTGAGCTTACGCACACGCTGCTGCACCGCGAGGTATTCGAGAATGCGCTCTTTGACCTTGTCGAGACCGTAGTGATCTTCGTCCAGAACCGTCTGGGCCACAGTGAGATCGTGACGGATCTTGGTGCGTTTTTTCCACGGTACGCTGACGAGCCAATCGATATAGTTGCGCACCACTGTCGCCTCGGCGGACATCGGTGACATGAGTTTCAATTTGTTCAGCTCGCCCTGAGCCTTTTCCAGCGCCTCTTTGCTCATGCCGGACTTGTCGATCTTGTTCTGCAGGTCTTCGATCTCGTTGGGCGCGTCTTCCATTTCGCCGAGTTCTTTCTGAATGGCCTTCATCTGCTCATTCAGGTAGTACTCGCGCTGACTCTTTTCCATCTGCTGCTTGACGCGACCACGGATGCGTTTCTCGATCTGCAGAATATCGATCTCACCTTCGATGAGACCCATCAGATGCTCGAGTCGACCACGCACCGAATCGATTTCGAGGATGTGCTGCTTCTCCTCGATCTTGAGCGACATGTGCGCCGCGATCGTATCAGCCAACCGGCCGGCATCCTCGATGCCGGACAGCGAGGTCAGAATCTCGGGCGGAACTTTCTTGTTCAATTTGACGTACTGATCGAACAACGCCAGCAGGGAACGCATCAGCACTTCGACCTCGCGGTCTTCCGCGCCTACGCCGGCTTCCAGCGTTTCGATTTCCGCGGAGAAGAATTCCTCCGTCTCCTGAAAACGGGTGATGCTGGCGCGCTCGGCACCTTCCACCAGCACCTTGACGGTACCATCGGGAAGCTTGAGCAACTGCAAAATACTGGACAGGGTGCCGATGCGATGAATATCGTCGACCTGGGGATCATCCACATCAGCGCTCTTCTGAGCGACGAGAAGAATCCGCTTGTCCGTCTGCATGGCAGTATCCAGCGCGCGAATGGATTTTTCGCGCCCCACAAACAGGGGTATGACCATGTGTGGGTAGACCACTACATCACGCAGCGGCAACACCGGTATGGAACCGTTTGTCTCGTTAGCCTGGGTGGTCTTTTCGTCGTCATGCTCCATTCGGGAGTCCCTCTCTAGGATGGGGGGTGGCGCAGCACCAGGACTGGAGTCGTACTCAACTCGCCCCGGCTCGCGTACCTAGCCAATATGTGGGCAACACCTTCCGGTTTCAATAGCATTCCTGGAAAGCTCTCGCGATAGTTCCTACGCAAGTTCCGCGCCAATACGAGTTCAGAGTGTTGTTGGGAAAGAGCATGCCCGGCCACGCTGGCCGGGCGGTATTTCAGTCGGACGCCGCGCGTTGTTCCGAGGCGTCGATCAGCATGTAAGGCTTTGACTCTCCGCTGATAACGGATTCGTCAATCACAACCTTACGGACATCTTCCATGGACGGGAGATCATACATAGTATCGAGCAGCACCTGTTCCAGAATTGTGCGGAGACCGCGAGCGCCAGTTTTCCGTTCCATAGCTTTGCGCGCGACGGCACGCAGGGCTTCTTCGCGGAACTCGATCTCGCAACCCTCCATCTCGAACAATTTCGTGTACTGCTTGGTGATGGCATTACGCGGCTCGACAAGAATTTGCACAAGCGCACTCTCGTCGAGTTCTTCCAGTGTGGCGACAACCGGCAAACGTCCGACAAATTCCGGAATCAAGCCGTAGCGGATCAGATCCTCCGGCTCGACATCGTGGAGGATCTCGCCGAGATTGCGATTCTCTTCCTTGCTTTTGACTTCGGCCGAAAAGCCGATTCCACCCTTCTCGGAACGACCGCGGATAATCTTGTCCAGGCCGGCAAATGCGCCACCGCAGATGAACAGAATGTTACGGGTATCGACCTGCAGGAACTCCTGCTGCGGATGCTTGCGTCCGCCCTGGGGCGGAACCGATGCAACCGTACCCTCGATAAGCTTCAACAGCGCCTGCTGCACGCCCTCGCCCGACACGTCGCGGGTGATGGACGGGTTATCCGACTTGCGCGAAATCTTATCGATCTCGTCGATGTAGACAATGCCGGTCTGGGCCTTGTCGACGTCGTAGTCACATTTCTGCAGAAGTTTCTGAATGATGTTCTCGACGTCTTCACCGACATAGCCTGCCTCGGTCAACGTCGTGGCGTCCGCGATCGTGAACGGCACATTGAGCAGGCGCGCCAGTGTCTCGGCGAGCAGCGTTTTGCCTGAACCGGTCGGACCGATCAGCAGGATATTGCTCTTCGAAAGCTCGATTTCATCTTTGCGTTGACGCACGTCCAAGCGTTTGTAGTGGTTGTACACCGCCACTGACAACACTTTCTTGGCGCGCTCCTGGCCGATGACATATTCGTCCAGGACTTCTTTGATCTCTTTCGGCTTGGGCAGCTTGCTGCCACTGGCTGCCGCCTTCTCCTGCATTTCCTCGCGGATGATGTCGTTGCACAGCTCGACACATTCATCGCAGACGAATACCGAAGGTCCGGCAATCAGTTTGCGCACTTCATGCTGGCTCTTGCCGCAGAATGAGCAATACAGGAGTTTCCCATCATCTCCCTTGCCGTTTCTTTCGTTACTCATATCCGACCCTCTTTCAGCTCAGGCACAGGTTGGCCATCCAGTTTCGACGTGTAAGGGAGCTGACACCCGCGAGTCGACGGTTGTTTGGATTCCGTCAACGGCCACCAGCCTTGCCTCGTGTCCCATTCAACTACGGTTCTGCACCACTTACAAGCAATCCCCGTGCCGCCCTGGGGATATTCTCCATGAAGGATCAGGTATTTGCGACTTCGCCGCCGGCACGTCTCGAGAGAACCGTATCGACCAGACCGTAGTCGCGCGCCTGCTCGGCACCCATGAAGTTGTCACGGTCGGTATCCTTCTGAATCCGCTCCATAGGCTGCCCCGTGTGATTCGCCAGGATCGTGTTCAGGCGCTCCCGCACCAGCAGGATTTCCTTGGCATGGATATCGATATCGGTCGCCTGGCCCTGGAAAC
>JBFEJM010000185.1:0-5207 GCA_041553175.1 Gammaproteobacteria bacterium
CCTGCTGAAAACGCAGGTCGCGAATAACCAGATCGCGCACCACCAGTTCCAGCGGCACCGACCAGCCGGGTTCGATCGGCGCGGACGGCGTCACATCCTCGGCCGCGGCCGGCAGGACAAGTTCGACGCCGTCGGCATGCAGCACATGAATACTGAGACGGCGCGCCAGCAGACGCCCCGGCGACCAGTCGAACTCGAGTCGGCGCACGCCGTAGTCGCCATTGGCGTCGCTGTAATGCAGGCCATCGACCTGCAACGGACCGATCAAGCGACCACTGGCCGAATTCCAGACCAGCGTGCCGGGCGCAAACCGCTTGGCGACATCAAGTGCGAGATGCAGCCCGGGCTCGGTCGCCAGCAGCAGAACCGCCGCCAACAGCGGCACTGCCAACAGCACGGCCAGGCCGATCCAGATTCGACGCTTCATAAATCGGGGCCCAGCGTGAAATGCAGTCGCAGCGCGTTGTCCTGACTGACGGCGGCGGCGACATCGACCCGCACCATGCCGATCGGAGAAGCCCAGCGCAGACCGATACCGGCGCCGGTCTCTATGCCCTCGGCAAAGGCGTTGAATGCACCGCCACTGTCGACGAACACCGCCACACCCCAGTTGCCGAACAGGCGCTGTTCGTATTCAAGACTGGCGAGCACCGTATGTTTACCACCGACCACCTCGCCCGAGGCATCGAGTGGCCCGAGTTCCTGAAACCCGTAACCGCGCACGCTCTGATCACCACCGGCGAAGAAACGCGCCGATACCGGGAGCAGCTCGAAGTCATCCACCCAGGTGGTGCCACCTTCCAACCGTCCAATCCAGCGACCGCTCTTGCCGATCGAGCGGATCCACTTGGCCTGTACCTCGGCCTGCACGAAGCTGGTATCCGACAACAGCGGCTCGGCGGCGCCGCGCAGATCATATTGCAGGCGCCGCCCGTACCCGGCGATGAGGCGATTGTCTGCCCTGACCTGGGCATAGCTGATACCGGGAATCAGCAGACTCGTGGTTTCATCGGTCAGACCGACCTCATAGCTTTCCCGCTCGTAGCTGAGGCTCAGCGTCTCGCGCCAGAGGCCGCGTTTTACGATGCGGCCCACCGCGATTTTCTGCAGACTCGACTCAACCGTGTCGGTGTCTTCCTCTTGCACCGCTGCGGTGAAGTCGAGTCTATCCGTGCGCGGATTCTTGAGCGGCAGGCTGTAGTTGAGCGTCAGATCCTGCCCGATTTGGGAGGCGCGGATTTCGGCCTTCATGCGATGACCGAAACGGTTTATACGACGATGTTCCCAGCCGAGCAGACCACGCGCGCCGGTATCGGTACCGAAACCCAGACCGGCGGTATATTTGTGGCGTTTGCGGGCGGTCAACTCGACGTTGATCGGCACCGCATTTCCCACCGCCTGCTCGCGCGACGCCTCGACATCAACCTGCTCGAAGTAGTCGCTGTCCTCCAATGCGCGCTGCAGTTCGAGCAGCCGACGATTGGAGAAGGGTTCGCCTGCCTTGAAATCGACATAGCGTCGCAACAAGTCGTCATCGAGTCCGACATAGTTGAAGCCGATCGGACCGAAATAGAACTGCGACCCGGTATCCAGCTCCAGAATCGCCGCGGCGGTCTGCGCAACGGTATCGATGCGCAATTCATGGACAGTGTATTGCGCATCCAGATAACCGTTCTCGAACGCCTGTTTCTGCAGCCTGGATTTCGCTGTCTCGTAAACGCTGTGGCGCGCAACAACACCCGGCTTGAGTTCCGATTTCTTGATCAGCTTGAGCAGCGTCGCGTCCTGCGCCCCGGCGCCGCGCAGGCGCATCTCGACCGTGGCGAAGCGCAACGGTTCACCGGGCACGACGAAGAAATGGGCGATCCAATCCTCGCCGCTCTGCTCGAGATGGCTCTCGACCCGCACCGCGTAGTAACCGAAGGGTTCCAGCGCCTGGCGGATTTCTTTCGCACCGCGCTGGAAGTAGCGTCGTATATGCCCTTCACTGAGCCCTTCGGTCTCGCGCTCGCGCTGCACCGTCAGCAGCGCAAGCACGTTGTCCTTCAATTCACCTTCGACACCCCGCAACTCGACCCGCAACGCAGCCAGTGCGTTATGCGACCCGAGCAGGGTCAGGACGAACAGCGCCGGCTGCAGCCAGTGCGCGAGGGGAATTCGACACAGGTTCATGGAGGTATAGTGCCGCAAATGGGCCAGGGAATGGAAAATCGCTCTTAAATATTGATGGGATTGGACCGCAGGCATCGGCAGTCCCGGCGCCGGTCGGTACAATACGGACGCTGACCTGAAATCCGCAAGTGGAATTGGAGCTGATCCCGTGCAAACCACCCCCCCCAGACCGCGCAAGATCGTCTCGTTCGTTCGCCGCGAGGGCCGTCTGACCCCCTCCCAGCAGCGTGCGCTGAACGAACTCCTGCCGCGGTTCGGTCTGGAACCCGCAGGCCTGCTCGATCTCGATGCCGCGTTTGGCCGGCAGGCGCCCCGAATACTTGAAATCGGCTTTGGCAATGGCGACAGCCTGGCGCAAATGGCCGCAGCCGCCCCGGCACAGGATTTTCTCGGCATCGAGGTACACCGTCCGGGGGTCGACCATCTGCTGCTGGAGATCGAGCGGCGCGAACTCACCAACCTGCGGCTGTTGTGTGCCGATGCGGTCGAGGTGCTCGAACATCACCTGGCGGCGGCCAGCCTCGACCGCGTGCAGTTGTTCTTTCCCGATCCCTGGCCGAAGAAACGTCACCACAAACGCCGCATCCTGCAGCCGCAGTTCGTTGATCTGGTGCGGAGCCGGCTCAAACCCGGCGGCGTATTTCACATGGCAACCGACTGGCAGCACTACGCCGAACAGATGCTGGAGACCATGGAAAGCGCCCCCGGCTTCCGCAACACTGTCGGCCGCGGTGAATACGCTCCACGCCCCGCCTATCGCCCCGAAACCAAATTCGAACGGCGCGGACTTCGACTCGGTCACGGCGTCTGGGACCTGGTGTTCGAGCGCTTAAAGTGAGTCTCCGGCACATTATCGCGTCAAGGTCACGGCACCCGCCTGACAAATATCAACCGTGACCGGAACGCCGAACAGCACACGCCACAAAGTCAAACCCAGTTCACACCCTCACCTCTTTCAGACCGGTAACCTGCGCCGCTTCTTACATTTGGCATGAGGTGATTTGCCATGACGTTTCGCATCACTCCCCTTTTCCATAGCCTTCTGCTCGCCGCCTGCATCGGTGTATCGGCCGGCCCGCTGGCAGCGGCGCCCTCGATGAACGACAGCGGACTGGATGCCGCCGAGTCCGCCACCCTGACCTTCATGCGCGAGGAGGAGAAACTGGCACGTGATGTTTATCGGTATCTCTATCCGCTGTGGAACCAGGCGGTTTTCGACAACATCGCCACATCGGAACAGCAGCATTTCGAAGCCGTGGGTGACTTGATCAGCCGTTATCGGCTGATTGACCCGGCCGGCCAGGATATGGCTGGCGTGTTTCAGAATCGGGACCTGCAGGTGATGTACGACACACTCGTTCAACGCGGCAGCGAGTCGCCGCTCGCGGCCCTGCAGGTGGGTGCACTGATCGAAGAGACCGACTTGGTAGACCTGGCCACAGCGATCGTGGAGACAGACCAAAGCGACCTAAGCCGAGTCTACGAAAACCTGCTGCAGGGTTCGCGCAATCACCTGCGTGCCTACGTCGGCGCTATCGAGGCGATGGGACTGCCATACGAGGCACAGGTTCTGAGCCAGGCTCAGCTGGACGCGATCGTGGATTCACCGATGGAACGCGGCAACCGCGCAGCGGCAGACCGCAGCGGACGCTTCCGCTAAACGAAAACGGGGCGGATCGCGATGACCCGCCCCGTTCAGCCGAAGCCCGATTGCTTCAGCCCGGGCATTGCCTCGGGCTCAGCACGACCTCAGAGATTCGCGCGCACGACCTCGGGCTTGAGCAAGGGCGTGCCGGCATCCGACTCTTCGCCGATGCGCTTGCGCGCGAGCAGAATCGCATCCGTACGCGTGCGGGTGAAATTCTCCTCACCCAGATTCTCGACGAAATGGGTGTTACGGAAGATGTCGAAAATCTGTTTCTTGGCCCGGGCGATCACGAGATTTATGTTCGTCGCCCGCAGGCGCTGCGACAGGGCGTGCAGCATTTCCTCGCCCGTGGCGTCGAGCTCATTGATGCCTTCCGCGTCGATAATCAGATACTTCAACATTGGCTTGCCGGCGATATGGGACAGCACCTTGTCCTCGAAATAGCCGGCATTGGCGAAATACAGGGAGCCATCGAAACGCAGCACGGAAATCGTCTCGCAGCGTTCCAGGTCGAACAGGTCCGCATCGCGCAGCGTGCCGTCCGGATGCAGCGCCAATTCGGTGAAACGCGGCCGCATGGTGCGATAGAGATAGAGGCCCAGCGACAACACAACGCCGACCATAATGGCTTTTTCCAGATGCGGCGCCACGAACAGCGTCAGCGCGAAGGTGATGATCGCGACAACGCCATCGTGCTTCTGCACCTTCATCGAGTGCTGAATGGGTTCGATCTTAACCAGATTCGCCACCGCCATCATGATGATCGCGGCCAAAGTCGCCTGCGGCAGATGATAGAGCAGCGGCGTCAGGAACAGCAGCGTGATGGCGACCACCACACCTGTCACCACCGACGAGAAGCCCGTCAATGCACCGGCACTGAAATTCACCGCCGAGCGCGAGAACGAACCGGACACTGGATAGGCCTGGAACAGGCCGGCGGTGATATTGGACAGCCCCTGGCCGACGAGTTCCTGATTGGTATCCAGGCGATGGCGGGTCTGCGTGGCAATCGCCTTGGCGATCGCAATAGCCTCCATGAAGCCGATCAGGGCAATCGTCACCGCGGCCGACGACAGGTGCTGAATCACGGCCAGATTGATTTCAGGAATCTTGATCGGCGGCAGACCCTTGGGCACCTCACCGACAACCTTGCCCCCCATCTCCTGGAACCCGATGGCATAGGCCAACACGGTCGTTACCACGACTGCGGTCAGCACATTGGGAACCTTGGGCAGAAATTTCTTCAGCAGGATCATGAGCGCCAACGCGAACAGTCCCATGACCAACGTCGCCATGTGGGTTTCCTGCGCCGCCGCGACCAGAACGTTCCAGACGGTCTCGTAGTGATGATCCGACTTGGGTACGGTCACACCGAACATCTTCGACA
>JBFEJM010000186.1:0-5191 GCA_041553175.1 Gammaproteobacteria bacterium
TGACGCCGCGTTCGAAGAACAGACCGCTGTCCAGGCTCGCGATCGGTGTGGTGCGGTCGAGTTCGTCCGGCAGACCGGCGGTGCGGTTGTCCAGAACATACTGGGTGTGGCGCAGTCCCAGGGCCGGCGTAACGAACCAGGCGGCTCCGCCGAACGGGAGGGCGACTTTCGGCAGCAGGTCCAGACGGGTGCCGGTCTCGCGTTCGTCCTGATCGAACTGCACGAGTTCGCTGTTCAGGCTCAGCTGCAGACCGTAGGGCTCGATGCGTGGGCGCGCCGTGAACAGGACCTGCGGCAGGCGCCGATAGGGACGGCTGCTGGCAGGAATCGTGCTGTCGATGGTCTGGTAGTCCTGGGCGCGTCCGGTCAGCGACCAGCTGTCGCCGATATAACCCGCCGTCGCACGCCGTTCCAGGTGGGTGATACTGCTTATTGCGAGATCGGTGCCCAGGTCCTCGAAATACTGATCGTCCGACACATCGGTGGCGGAAATTTCAGTGAACAGGCGCGGCAGAGGGTTGCCGGCATGTACGAGCCGGACCAGGCGCCGATCCTCGTCTTCGAACTCGCTGTCAGATGGCAGATATTCCAGGTCGAGCTGACCGCGGCTGCGGCGGTTCAGATAGCGGAATTCTGTACCTAGCTGCGTGCCCCGTTTACTCAGCAGTCGCGGTGTGATGGTGGCATCGCGGTGCGGAGCGATGTTCCAGTAGTACGGTAGCGACACGTCTGCGCCGTTGGTGTCCGAACTGCCCCAGCTCGGCACCAGTAACCCGCTTTTGCGCCGGTCGTCGATGGGGAAGCTGATATAGGGTGTATACAACAGCGGCAGCTCGGCGACCTCCAGCCAGACATGGCGGGCACGCCCGACGCCTGCGGCCTCGTCCAGGGTGACTTTGTCGGCATTCAGGCGCCAGGCCTCATGGCCTTCATCGCAGGTGGTATAGGTCGTTTCGAAAAAACGCTTTTCGGTGGCGCTGACCTGCCGCACGCTGGCGGCCTGACCGCGGGCGTGCTGCGCATAGATCTCGTAGCGCACATCCGCAATGTCGCCCTGATCGCTGTCGAGCTGCAAGGTGGCGGAGCTGCCCTCAACCCGCAACGCGGTGCCGTCGAGCTGAACCGCGCCTTCAGCCTGAACCTGTTTCAGCGTGTCGTCATAGCGGATATTGTCGGCACGCAGGCGCTGGCCGGCCCGATCCAGCACGGCATTGCCGCTCAGTTGGTAGACCTGGCCCTGACTGATTTCCGCCTCATCGGCACTGAGTTCGGCGCCGCTGAAATCAGCCGGCAGCAACTCGGCTGCGGCCGCACTGCCGCGGGTTCTGCAGAGTCGCCAGCGATCGTCGCTGACGCTTTTCGGGGCGATGCCGCCGGCGTCGGTCGTGGCTGGCACGCTGGTGGTTGGGGCGGTTGACGGGGTGGGTTCGGACGCAGGGGTGTCGGCGGTTGCCGGCGGCGATGGCGCGGCGGTGGTCGTGACGTCCGGACCGGGCTGACATTCCCACCCACCGGCGGCGTCCGGACGGCAATCCCAGCCATCCGTCGTATTCCGGGCGGCCACGGTCGGGGTCAGGATCAGACCCGCAATCAACGCGGCAAGCAGAGAACGTTTACTCACAATCAGGTATTCCTCGCGCAGCGCAGTGCTCGCCAGGCAAGCGTCGCGGGTGCTAATGCGGGTACGTCGCGCGGTGTCATCGCAGCGTTCGCGCGCTGCGTCGTCAAATTGTTCGGGGTTCTGTCCCGGCCCGCATGCGTGCGCGGCTGTCCGGGGAATTTCAAATGCGCTGTCCGGACCCCGGCTGGCCCTGGCAGGCGCCCCGTAAAATCGCATAGAATGGCTTTTCCTTCAATTACTTTCTCCTCTACGGAGAGTGCGGCCGCAGGCTGCGCTACAGGGTGGCTAGATGGACATCGGTCTCTTTTCAGCGGTTATCCTCACAGCGGGATCTGTCCTATCCCGATGTTCCTTCCCGGCTTTCCCAGACCGTTCCGGCGACTGATCCGCTATGGCCGGACTTCGATTCACTCCCAAGCTGGGTGTGGTGCTGGCGCTGATACTGGTCAGCGTCGTCGTGATTGCCACCCGTCCGGACAAGCGCCCGCCGCTGGAGGCGATGGTGCCGCCGCAAGTGGAGACAACGCCGGTGGAGGTGCGCGACCTGGCGCCGAGCGAGCGTCTGACCGGGCGCCTGCAGCCGGCCCGGCGTGCCGACTTGCGCTTCGAGGTGGCCGGACGGCTGGAGGCCCGTCTGGTCGAGCCCGGCCAACGTGTCGATGCCGGTGCCGAGCTGCTGCGGCTGAATGCCGCCGATTACCGCGATGCCCTGCGTGAGGCCGAGGCGCAACTGGCGCTGGAGCGCGCCAGTATCGCCCGCGATCGGCGCCTGCTGAAGCTGGCGGAGGAGAATCGCGCCACCCAGGCGCGCGATGTCGAACGCCAGGAGCAACTCGGCCAACGTTCGTTGGTGTCGGAATCACGCCTGGATGAATCCCGCCAGCGCTTACTGCAGCTGCAGGCGGAAGAGGCACAATTGCGCCACAGTGTAGATACCGCCCAGGCGCGCATCGCATTACGCGAATCGGCGCGCGACAAGGCGGCGCGTGCGCTGGAACGCAGTGTCCTGACCGCGCCCTTTGCCGGCACTGTCAACAGTATCAGCGTCGATGTCGGTGATTTCGTGAATGCCGGCGGCATGGCGCTGGCACTGATCGATGCGACGGAACTCGATCTCTACCTGCAGGTGCGCGGCAGCGTTGCGGCCGGTCTCGAACGGGGGCAGTCGGTTCCGGTGCGGGTCGCAGGGATCGAGCTTACCGGTACGCTGGTGGCCCGGCAGACCGATCCCGATCCGACCACGTTCACGCATGCGGTGCGGGTTCGCATTCAGGGTGATCGGGCGCATGCTGGTGACCCGGCCGAAGTCGAGCTGCCATTGCAGCCGTTGACCGCAGCTCTGACCGTGCCTAGCACCGCGATATTGCGGCAGGAGGGCCGCAGTTATCTGTTTCAGGTCGACGGTACCACGCTGCATCGTATCGAAGTCACGCCCGGTCCCCGGGTCGGCCTGCTGCAGGTTATTGAAGACGGGGTCGAGGCCGATGCGTTGATCGTCGCGCGTGATGTTGCCGCGTTGAGCGATGGTCAGACCATCAGTCTCAACGACGTCTCCGCGACGGAACAGGGTGCAGCGACGCAACACTGAAGCAGTATGACGTTAACCGTTTCCCGGCCAGAGATAGCGCATGGGTCTGATCCGATTCTCCATTGATAATCCGCTGATCACCAATCTGCTGCTCGGCATCGTGCTGGTGCTGGGCGTGCTGTCCTGGTATGCCATGCCGCAGGAGATGTTTCCGGTCGTCGAACTCGACATGGTGCGCGTCAGTACCGTCTTTGAAGGCGCCTCGCCGGAGGAGGTCGAGCGCCAGATAACGCTGCCGCTGGAAGAGGAGTTCGATGGTTTGTCGGACATCGATGTCATGACATCGACCTCCAGCGAAGGTTTGTCCGTGGTGACCATCAAGCTCAAGGCGGGCAGCAATGTCGACGATTTCATCCGCGATGCGGAGAGCGCACTGGATCAGGTCACCGATCTGCCGGATGAGGCCGAGACCCCGGAATTGATGCGACTGGAGACGCGCTTTCCGGTCATCAGCATGAGCCTGTATGGAGAGGTGGAGCCGGGCTACCTCTACGATGTCGCCGAACGGGTGAAGCGTCGAGTGCTGGAAGTGCCCGGTGTGGCGGCGGTGGGTGTGGCCGGTGACAGGGATTGGGAACTCTGGATCGAGGTCGACCCCTACCGGCTCGCGGCCAGTCAGGTTGCGCTGACCCAGGTGGTACGGGCAGTACGCCAGAATCTGCGCGATCTGCCGGGTGGCTCACTCAAGGCGCGCGAAGGCGATATCATGCTGCGCGGCAAGGGCGCGGTGCCGGATGCCAAAGGCGTATCCAACATTGTCGTGCGCAGCAATCCGCAGGGCGGGCAGTTGCGCCTGGGCGAGTTGGCGCAGATTCACCTGCGGCTGGAGGAGGCGGTCACGCTGGGCCGCTTCAACGGCAAGCCATCGGTCAACCTCACCGTGACCAAAACCGCCGACGCCTCGACCATCGAAGTGTCGCGCCTGATCCGCGAACTGTCGGCGCAGCTCGCAGCCGAACTGCCACCGACCATACAGGTCGGCCTGTTTTCGGATCTGGACTTGACAGAAAAGTACGGCGCTGATCACATCGGCCTCTACAGGACGGAGTTTCCCTTCCTTGCAAGGACGGAGTTTCCTTCTGAAGAGGAACAACTCGATCTGTACAAGAAGATGGTCCGGGGAGCGGGACAGGGATCGGTGACCATCCGGACGCTGGATGTGGGCGGGGATAAGTTTCTCTCGTACCTCGACTATCCGAAGGAGAACAACCCTTCCCTCGGCTGGAGGTCCATCCGTGTCTCCCTCGAGATCGACGACGTTTTCAGAACGCAGGTACGTGCCGTCTTGAAGGCCTCGGCCTTCGGGAAGGTGAAGATCCTGTTTCCCATGATCACCTCCGTGGAGGAGGTAAAGAGGATTTCTTCCATCCTGGAAGAAGAAGAACGCCTCCTTGACCATCAAGGGATTCTCTTTGATCGGGGTATGCCCAAAGGGATCATGGTGGAAGTTCCTGGGACCGTCAGGATCCTGGATAGGCTGCTGAGATACGTGGATTTCGTCAGTATCGGTACCAACGATCTCATCCAGTACACGCTGGCGGTGGACCGCAGCAACCAGAAGGTGGCCGCGTTGTACAACCCGCTCCACCCCGCAGTGATCTCCACTGTTTTCGAGGCTGTATCCATCTGCAAGAAGATGAACAAGGAGGTGAGCATCTGCGGAGAGGCCACCTCTCTGCCTCCGTGCGCCTATCTCTTCTTGGGCATGGAAGTGGACCGGCTAAGCATGACTTCCGGCTCCATCCCAACCATCAAGCAAATGATCCGAAGTGTAAATCTAGCAGATGCAAAGGAGTCCTTGAAGAACGTTCTCCGGATGGAAACAGCTGGGGAGGTCAGGAAATCTCTACAGGGGGTCATGCCGCCCATTCCCATCTTCTGGTCCATTCCCCCGGAGTTCATATAGTCCTTAAGGCCGGGGAGAATACCGAAAACTGCCAGGATTCCCGTTAATCCCGATGTTGAGGCCAACAAACCATTAA
>JBFEJM010000187.1:0-5178 GCA_041553175.1 Gammaproteobacteria bacterium
ACATCATCCAGCAGTTCACAGGGCTTGATTATTTTATTGTCCGCCATTGTTCAACCTCTCCCGTACCAAAAACAGCGCCGCGATACTGCGCGCCTCTGAAAAATCGTCGCGCGCCAGCAGCGCACTCAAATCACTCAACCGCCAGGGCACCACCTCGATCGGTTCCGGCTCGTCACCGTCGCGCTGCTGCGGATAGAGTTGTTCGGCCAGGACCACATGGGTCAGATGGCCGAAATAGCCCGGTGCGACCGTCATCGATCCCAGCGACGTCAGCCGATGTGCCGCGAAACCCATTTCCTCCATCAGTTCGCGGTTGGCCGTTGCCAGAATATCCTCGCCGCGCTCGACCCGCCCTTTCGGCAGCCCCAGCTCATAACGGTCGACACCCACGGCATACTCGCGCGCCAGCAGCACCGTATCCGTATCCTGCATGGGCACAATGAGTACAGCACCCACGGTCGCGCCCACCAGCCGCTCGTATTGCGTTTCAACCCCATTGGCGAAGCGCAGATCGACCTGTTCGATACTGAACATGCGGCTGCGGGCGACTTCTTTCACATGCAGAATCTGCGGTTTGGAGGTCATGGCCGGGCTCGATGATTTGCCGCCCATTCTAGCGCAAACAGCCGTGCGACGGGCCCTTGTTGCGCCCCGGGAAAGCTGGCACCCTTGAGCGCCCGGAACCACCGCAGCTGCGGAAGCCTGCAGACCATGAAGCTACCTTGGAACGAAATCGAGTCCGTCCTGTTGGATATGGACGGTACCCTGCTCGACCTGCATTTCGACAATCACTTCTGGCGTGAGCACGTGCCGTTACGCTACGCCGAGCGCCACGGCCTTGAAGTGGATTCGGCAAAGGAAACGCTGTTTCCCAAATTCCGTTCCGTAGAAGGAAAGATAGAGTGGTATTGCGTGGACTACTGGAGCCAGGAACTCGACCTGGACATCGCCGAATTGAAGCGTGAAGTGGATCATCTGATCGCCGTGCATCCGCATGTCATCGACTTTCTCGACCGTACCCGCGCCGCCGGCAAACGTATCGCGCTGGTTACCAATGCGCATCAGAAGGCGCTGGATCTGAAAATGCAGCGCACGCAGCTGGGCGGACACTTCGACACATTGATCTGCGCCCATGATTACGGACGACCCAAGGAAGACCCCAGCTTCTGGGACTGGCTGCGCACGCAGGAACCTTTTGACCCCGCGCACGCGCTGTTTATCGATGACAGTCTGCCGGTGCTGCGGTCGGCGCGCGGCTACGGTATTCGCCATCTGTTATGTGTGCGCCAGCCGGATTCAAAGGGGCCGCTGCGTGAGATTGACGAGTTCGGCGCGATCACCGGCTTTGATGAGATCATGCCGTAAGCAAAAAGATTTTCACACCAAAGGACGGATACGGCCGAGGTAATCGGTAGGGCGCATTAGGCCAAAGGCCGTAATGCGCCGAATGTTTACATCGATATGGATGCGCGCTACCGAATCGGGAACCTACACATTCGGCGCAATACGCTGCGCTATTGCGCCCTACGTGGCTATCCGAGTTTTCCCGAATCCCTAGCCCCGAACACCCCACCGCTTGAACCGTTTCTTGCAGTACTTCAGCAAGCTCTCATAGCCATCGAAAAACAGATCGAATCCGTCTTCGGCCGGCGCGTCGAATTCGCAGTAGTCGTTGGTGTGATCGCGGCACACCTGCGGGCGTGTGTCGTAAATTCCGCAGCGTCCATCCGTCTGCAGATGCCGGCAGCGGTTGTTGACCAGCAGAAACCAGCCATCGTTGTCTTTATACAGCTGCACATTCTCATGCGACAGCTGCCACAACAGGTGATCGAAATCATCGCGTGAACGCGGCCCGCTGATTTTCTGCGTGATGTAGGTACAGCACTTGGAATTGGTGCAGAAACCGCACTTGTTTTCAGTTGTAATCTCGACTTTGACTGGAATCTTGCCGACCATTCCCCTTCCCCGTTTTCGCAATGCGCAAGTTTATGTATGCGACCGAATCGATCAGAGCGCACCGGACAGCTGCAGGCGGTAGCGCCCCTGCGTATCCGGCCGGCCCAACAGACCCAGCGCCTGGCGCAATGATTGATCGGCTTCCGCGCGCGGCTTGACCAGCGCATCGAGCGTATAACGCCGGTCCTGCCCCAGCCGGAACTCGCCGCCCAGTTCCAGCGGACTCCCGGGCTGCTCACTGAGCGCACCGACCACTTGGCCGTTTTCCAGACTCAACGTCATCTGCAGACTGCCGAGCACAATCTGCGCGGGTTGCACCACCTGGGCATCCTGCCAGACCAGTTGCCCGCTTAACGCACTCAACCAGCCCGAGGCGATGCTGGCCTGCGTGATATCGACCAGAAACGCGCCGTCCAGGGTCGCCATGGACAGCGGCAACTGGCGGGCGATTTCGGCGGCGGGCAGTGACAATTGCGCATCGGAAATATAGGGCGCGCCAAACAGGCCGCGTCCGACCCGCAATTCGCCGCCACCGGACCCGCTTTGCAGAAAGAGCTGATATTCGAGTCGCCCGGCGAACAGGGACAGCGGCCGGAATTTCCAGACCACCGGTCCGAGCACGGTCCTGCCTGCCGCAAGCCGGCTGACACGGCCGTGCCAGGGCGTGCCCTCGATGCCCTGCATGGCGACCTGGCCGAGCCCGAGCCAGCCCAGCACATGCCGGGCCGGCAGGGTCATGACGAGGAATACGCAGAACACCGCGGTGGCGGCCGCCACCCAACGCCACTTGATGCGTTTCATGAGCTTAACGCTTGCAGCGTGAGGCGCATGTTGACCTGCCCGGGACTTGCCTCGCGCTCGATGCTCACCGTTGTCGGCGTCACACCGTACTGGCGGGTCAGCTGATCCAGCCAGCCCAGGGCCGTATCGAAGGACACGGCCTCCAAGCGTACGCGCACCGAATCGGCGCTGTCGGGCTCGATCCGCTTGAGCCCCGTGCCCAATCCCGCGCTGCGCGCCGACTGGTCGACGACGGCCAGCAACGAACGACCGCCCAGACCGGCGGCGGCCTGTACGCCACTCCCCTGCAATGCACGCAGCTCGACCGCGGCCTGCTGCATCCACTGCACGGTTTCACGCTGTGCCTGCACCTCCGACTCCAGCGCGCGCACGCCGCTGACCAGCGGTTGCCACAGGAGCGCCCACAGCAGCAACGGAATGGCCGCCGCGACACCCACGGCCAGAAGCAGGCGTTCACGCGTCCCGAGGCTCTCGAACCACTCTCTCATGATTCCGTCCCCTGCAGCCGCAGCCGACCCTGCACGCGCTGATTGGCGCCCGCTGTGGCGGATTGGATGTCGACACTCAGACCACCCGCCGCCGTCAGTTGCTGTTTGAGTTTATCCAGCGTCTGAATGTCGCTCGCGGTCAGTTCCAGATCGAGCCGGCCGTCGCGGAAACTGGCGCTGACGAGTTCGATACCCTGCGCGGCGGCCAGGGCGCCGCCCATCTTGCCGACCAGCCCGAAAAAATCGCCGCCACCGGCACCCTGCTGGCGGCGCAGGGCGGTGAGCTGCTGTTCCATCTGCACCCGCGGATTCACCACGCGCCCGCTGGGAAAACTCTGACGATAGATCTGCTCGATGCGCGCGGTGAGATCCGCCGATTCGGTTTTAAGCTGCCGATAGTGCAAACCCTGCTGCACCCCCGCCACCAGAAAACTGACCAGCAGCAGTATGGCCGCGGCGCGCCATGGCCGCCACAGCTGGCTGTACTGCTCCTTGCGGCTGTACGCCCCCTGCAGCAGATCGATCGGGTTTTCACTTTCGGCCAGGCCCTGCGCGAACACCGCCAGCGGGCCGCCGTCACAGGGCTCGACCTTGGCCGATACCGGTGCCAACCAGGTCGGCAGTTCCCCGCCGCAATGCCACACGCGCAACTCGATACCCTCTTCATTGCGCGCCGTCATCAGATCCAGCAGACCGGCCAGGGTGTCGGCGGTCACCACCTGGGCCGACGCGGGCTGATCGCGCAGCAGTGCGTGCTCTTCCTCCAGCAGCAGACTGCTGCTGCCGAGCGTCAGCGGTAACGCCACCGACTCGGGTACCAGCCGGTCAGGCAGCAGGCCCGCCTCATGCAACCGCGCCAACCACGCATCCATGCGTTCACGCGCCACCACGGCGACCGGCCATTGCTGCTGTCCGTCCTGCCGGCCCAGCGCGAAATGCAGCTCATCGACATCTTCGGCCAGGGTGTCCTCCAGCGCGAAGGGAACCGCTTTACGCACCCGCTGCCGGTTGTTGCTCGGCACTGTCACCTGGGTCAGCAACATCTCCGCCGCCGGCACCAGCACCAGTACGCGCCGACCGGTGGCATCCTCCACCGCATCGCTCAGGTCGCCGACCCGTACCGGCGTCGTCAGTTTGCCGGCCTCATCCACACAGGCAAACTCGATACGCAGGGCGGGGTGCGGCGCAAGCCGGATTAAAAGGGTTTCTCGCATAGCTGTCCGTTAGTCTTTATATACCGTCCTGAAGTGCGCTGACCTTACCGCAACGGCTGCAACTTGGCTACCAGGTGCCCCGAGTGCGCGCCAGGGTCACCAGCACCTGCGGATTACGTTCCACCACGCTGAATACCTGCGCCCGCGCCGTTCCCACATCGACCAGCGAACGCACCAGGAAATACTGGCTGGATACCGCAACACCGTCGGCGGCCAATGGGCGTCCGGCAAATACCTCCTGCTGCAGGAACATATCGACCGTGTCAAAGCCGTCATCGCCGCGCGCCTCGACGAGACTTTCCGCATCCTGTTCGGACAGGTCGTCCGCCAGTGCCTGCAACAACGGTGCCGCCGCGGTATTGACGTTCAACGGCGTGCGCACCGGCAGGGCGGACACATACGGCGCCAGCGTCCGCCAGGTCTTGGCATCGACCCCGCGCACCAGCCGCAACTCGCTCACGCTCTGCAGCGGTCGATTGGCGGTCCGATAGCGGGCATCCTGCACCATATAAAAATCGTCTTCGGCCCCCTCCGGAAAACGGGTATCGAAATCGCTGTCCAGCCAATCCGCCACTGCCATGGCCAACGTCTCGTTCAATTCCAGAATACGCAACAGGCGCTGAAAGAAGAGGTAGTCCGGTTCGCTGAGCTTGCCCTCCGGCGTAACCAGATTGTTCAGATTGAAGCGTCCCTGCAGATCGACAATGAAGCCGTCGATC
>JBFEJM010000188.1:0-5167 GCA_041553175.1 Gammaproteobacteria bacterium
GGGGCCTCGGCAGTGCTGCTGTTTGCCGCGCCCCATGGCAAATTTTCGCAACCCTGGAATCTGATCGGAGGTCATTTGATTTCGGCCGTCATCGGCGTCACCTGCGCGCGCTGGATACCCGATGTCGCTGTGGCCGGCGCGCTGGCGGTCGGCATCGCCATTACAGCGATGTATTACCTCGGATGCATTCATCCGCCAGGTGGCGCGAGCGCGCTGGTCGCGGTGGTGGGCGGAGCGCAGATTCAGGAACTGGGGTATGCCTATGTTCTGCTACCGGTCGGGCTCAATGTGGTGATTATTTTAGTGCTGGCCATCGCCGTGAACTATCTGTTCAAATGGCGCCGCTATCCGGCACACCTGTACCGGTTGGCGCAACCCGCAGCGGTCCCGGAGTCCGGTGTGCCGGTGCTGTCCGGCGCGGACCTGGATTATGCGTTGCGGCATATCGGCTCCTATGTCGATGTGACCGGGCAGGATCTCGCGACCATCTACCGGTTGGCCGAACACCATGCGCAATCCGACCATGTGCCGGTCGAAGCCATCCGGCTCGGGCATTACTACTCCAACGGCAAGTACGGCGCCGAATGGTCTGTCCGCCATGTCGTGGATCAGGGGGCAGGTGAGGACGAGAACGCACTGGTCATTTTCAA
This sequence comes from Gammaproteobacteria bacterium, assembly GCA_041553175.1. GTDB lineage: Bacteria > Pseudomonadota > Gammaproteobacteria > Thiohalobacterales > Thiohalobacteraceae > JAHJQQ01. The sequence continues at coordinate 651 of JBFEJM010000188.1, forward strand.
AGTGGTGGCCGGCAGCGGGCGCCGCAGCAGCGGTACCTGCAGTCGCCTGGAGTTTGCGCGCTGGGCCAAGCATGAAGTTTATCTGAACGAAAATTCCTGGCTGCGGGTGGAGTGAAACGGGGCGCAGCATGAAAGGGGTATTGGCATGCCGCGTCGGGATGCAGGCGCGCGTGGTCCGGACAACCTCTTTCCTTCGGTTTTTCCGCTTGCTTACTGAATAGCGTATATTGACACCGTCGAACTGACTCAACGGTGTCGCATGTTCCTGCTTATCGTCTATGTCATGATCGCGCTCGGGTTCTCGTTCCTGTGTTCGATTGCCGAGGCGGTCCTTCTCAGTGTCACCACGCCGCATATCACGCTTATGCAGCAGGAGGGCCGGCGTGCCGGTGTCCTGCTGGCGAAATTGAAGGAAAACGTCAACAGTTCACTGGCGGCGATCCTGACGCTGAATACGATCGCCCATACCGTCGGTGCCGCCGGTGCGGGTGCACAGGCCGCGCAGGTATTCGGCAGCGCATATCTCGGCGTCGCGTCGGGCGTGCTGACACTGCTGATTCTGGTGTTTTCGGAAATCATTCCCAAGACCCTGGGTGCGCATTACTGGAAGCAGCTGGCACCGGCCACCGCATATACGCTGCGCGTATTGATCTGGTTGTTGTACCCCTTTGTGAAACTCTCCGAGATTCTGACCAAAGGACTCGCGCATGGACCGGGATTGATCGGTTTCAATCGCGCTGAACTTTCTGCGATGGCGGAACTCAGCGCGGAGGAGGGGCAGCTCAACCCGCAGGAATCGAGAATATTGCAGAACGTGCTGAAGTTGCGCGAAATGCGCGTTACCGATGTCATGACGCCGCGCCCTGTGGTTTTCTTCCTGTCCGATGAGCTGACTGTGGGTGAGTTCTTTCACAAGTACGGCAGCGAGCGTTTTTCGCGCATCCCTGTCTATACCGGTGAGCCGGGACATTTCAGCGGTTTCGTATTGCGCAGCGACCTGCTGCTGGCGCAGGCGCGAAGTAACAGCGACAAGCCACTGTCCATCTATCGCCGCGAGTTGCCCGTGATGCCGGCGTCGACCTCGCTGTCGCGCGCCTTTGATGAGTTCCTGCATCAGCGCGCGCACATAATGATGATCGTTGACGAGTACGGCGGCGTGAAAGGCATCCTGACGTTGGAGGATATTCTCGAAACCCTGCTCGGGCTGGAAATTGTTGACGAGGGTGATGCCACGCCCGATATGCAGCAACTTGCGCGCCGTCTATGGCGCAAGCGCGCCGGCGAGATGGGCCTGAAGCTCGACGACTGACAGGGGCTGACGATAACAGGAGGAGTGCTAGATGGGGGGCAAAAAATTCTGATAAGGTTGTTTGGCCTGGCTCAATAACATTTCTTGATCTGATTGCGCCCTTTCTTCTTGGCCACATAAAGCGCGTCGTCGGCATTGGTCAACAAGGTATCTATGTTTTCGTCGCTTTGCTTGCGCGAAACCACACCAAAACTCGCAGTGAGCTGGATGTCATGTCCATCGATCGGCAGGACGAGATTCTCGATTTCGGTTCTCAACCGCTCTGCCAGATTCGCGGCGTCTTCAAGGCCGGTTTCGGCAAGCACGAACGCAAACTCCTCGCCGCCCATGCGGGCAACGATATCGATCTCGCGCACCAGATTCTGCAGCGGTTCCGCCACCGCCTGCAGGACTCGATCTCCGACCGAATGACCATAGGTGTCATTGATCATTTTGAAGTGATCGATGTCCATCATGATAATGGAAATCGGGTGGCCGAAACGTTTTGCCTGCGCAAAGGCATGGTGACCCTGCTCAAAGAATGCGCGCCTGTTGTTCAGTCCGGTCAACTCGTCTTTGTGAGCAAGCAGCTCGGCATATTTTTTGGCGGTCAACAATTCGTCTTCCACGCGCTTGCGGTCAGTGATATCGGTTGCGATTTCAAGTCGTACCAAGTGACCGTCGGTCCAGGGTATGGCCTGATCCCGGCATTGATACCAGCGCTGGTTCACTGTGTTCTGAAATTCCCAGACATGTACGCCGGTCGATGCGCCAGCCGCATCCAGCAGACGTTCGTTGTTGCAGAACGGGCAGGGGCCATCCTGACCGGCCTGCAATACCTTCCAGCAGGTTTCGCCTTGAATATTTCCCCAGAGGGATCTCCCGTATCCGTTGGCATACAACAGTTCGTATGTCTGCATGTCGGCGACATAGATCAGAGCGTCAAGGTTGTCGAGAATGGTCGAAATACTCCGAAGGCTCTCTTCGGCTGATTCCGTCTCGTGGCTTTTAACGTGCTCGTCCATTTTGTTGACCCGGTTGTGTCTGAGTGACGGATGCGGATACCGCTGCGGCGGCTGTCTATATCAACCAGGATAGTTGAACAAACCCAGTTTGTTGGCAGAGACACCGGATTCCGCGTGGCGTATATATTCTAAGGTTGGCGGAGGCTGACCACAGTTCCATCATGGGATCTATCGGTTGACGTCCCATTCGGCTTGAGGCCGGGCGGAGGCCCGATGCTTCAACACAGTTTGTTCAGAGGATTGCCCGACTGGTAGGCGCGGATATTGGCGACGACACCCTCGATAAGTCGTTGACGCGCCTCGCGGCTGGCCCAGGCGACATGCGGTGTCACGATCAGATTCGGCAGCGCGGGTACCAGCAGCGGATTGCCATGCCGGGGGGGTTCTTCGATGAGCACATCGACACCGGCGCCGCCAAGTTTTCCTTGTTCCAGTGCTGACAGCAACGCCGCTTCATCGACGATGCCGCCGCGCGCGGTATTGATCAGGATGGCCGTGGGTTTCATCAGTGCAAGTTCGTCTGCGCCGATCAAACCGCGTGTGCTGGCGGCGAGCGGGCAGTGCAGGCTGACGACGTCCGCACTGGCCAGCAGTTCCGTCAGCGGAACACGGCCGCCGCGCTCATCGCCGCCGGGCCGTTGAGCGATGACGATCCGCATACCGAAGGCGCGGCCGATGTCGGCGACGGCACGGCCGAGTTCGCCATAGCCGACGATGCCCAGCGTCTTGCCGGCCAATTCCGAGATCGGGAAGTCGAGGATGCTGAAGTCACGGTGTTGCGGCCACTGATCGCGGGCGGCGGATAGGTGTTCGCCCAGGCGACGCTGCAGGCTGAGGATCAGGGCGAAGACGTGCTCGACGACCGATGGGGTCGCATATCCGGTTACATTGGTGACGGTGACGCCGCGTGTGGCGGCCGCGCCGAGATCGATATTGTTGGTGCCGGTTGCCGCGACGCAGATAAGTTCGAGTTCAGGTGCCTGCGCCAGTATTTCAGCATCCATGATGAATTTATTGGTTACCGCGACCTGTGCGGTCCGTAGCCTGGTCGCGGCCTCGTCCGCTCGCGTGAACTCGTGCAGCGACCAATCGGGCAGGGAGGACTGCAATCCGCTGAGGTCGAGATCTTGCGGATGCAACGTCGCCAGATCGAGTGCGACTCCGCGCAGAAGTGCCGCCCGCATCCGCTCAGCGCCCCCCCAGCAGCGCCTTTTTCAGGCCCTTGTCGGCGGGTTTCTCGCCCAGCCAGATACGCAGCAACGCGCGTGAAAAATCCGCCCCCGCAACGCGGCCGCGCAGTTTGCCGTTGATCCACACCTGCACGCCGCTATTCGGCACGAAATCGAAATGGACCTGGTCGCCGCGGCGCAGCGTCGGGAACAGGCCGTTGAAGTTGGCGATGCGCGGCCGCAGCGCGCGCAGTTCCTCGGCACTGAGATTGGCGGCAAAACCGTCTTTCCAGCCGCGCACCAGTTTTTCCGCGGGTATTTCCGCATGCAGAATATGCATGCTCACGCGCTTCGCGCTCACGGCATCAATGATCCGGGCGGGGTCCCGCTCTCCCGCCTGCGGCAGATACAGTGCGCCGATATAGATATCGAAGAACAGCTTGCGGCGTACCCCGGCGCCGTTGAGGTGGAGGGGGGTGTTATCGGCCTCAAACCTGATCTGTTCGGGAACATCGACACCGGCCACTTCCCGCGCTTCAACGCCCGAAAACAGGCCGAGCAGGGCGAGAGACAACAAGGCGACATATCGCATAGGGAGGACACCCGACTAAGATGTAGAAAGACGAGTGAGAGTGTAACAGGTCGCCCAGCTGGCGCAGAGGGGAGGGAGCAATGAACGATGCCGCGCGTGCCGCCATCAATCGGGCTTACCGGGTCGATGAGCGTGCCTGCCTGAAGCCGCTGCTGGCCGCCGTCCGGCTGGAGGCGCCGGCCGCCGCTGCGGTGCAGCGCGAAGCGCTCGATCTGGCCCGCGCGGTGCGTGAGCGGGCCCGCAGCGCCGGCGGCATCGAGGCCGTTCTGCACGAATACGACCTCTCCACCGAGGAGGGCATACTGCTGATGTGTCTGGCCGAGGCCCTGCTGCGAATTCCGGATGCGGACACCGCCGAACGGCTGATCCGTGACAAGCTGACACGCGGTGATTGGGATCGGCATCTGGGGCGGAGCGAGTCGCTGCTGGTCAATGCCTCGACC
>JBFEJM010000189.1:0-5161 GCA_041553175.1 Gammaproteobacteria bacterium
AACCGTTCTGCTGCGGCGACTGCGCACCGCCACCCGTACCCATCTGCTGCAATTGCGGCAACGCCTGCTCGGCGTCACCCGTGCATTGGATGCGATCAGCCCGTTGGCCACGCTCGATCGCGGATATGCGATTGTCACCACGACTGCTGGACAGGTGGTGCAGGATGCACAGCAAGTCGCCCCCGGCGACCGCATCACGACACGCCTGGCCAAAGGCCGCGTGCACAGTACGGTCGATCGAATCGAACCGGCGGATGAAGACTAGCGGATGCTTCAAATACTCCGTATGCCACCGTTCTGACCGGCATCGAATCCCAATATCGCGGCCGCAACCCATCCGGCGCAATACGCTGCGCTATTGCGCCCTACCGGAATCCGCGGTCTGTAGGGCGCATTAGACCGCAGATCGTAATGCGCCGGATGTTTCCTGACGCGCACCGTGTCACACCCGGATGAACTCTCCCCGCACTGGTGATAGCATGCACGCCATGAAAAATGATCCCGGTTATTCCCGCGTGAAGCGTGCGTTTTCGATTCTGGCACTGGTCTGCCTGTGGCCGGCGTCGCTGTATGCCTTACCGCAAGCCGCCGCTGTCCCCGGCGGCGTCGCCGTCATTGAGCTGGGCAACAGCGAAACCCCGCCCCGCGCCCGTTACCAGGGCGATCGAGTACTGGTGACACGCGACAATGGCCAGTGGTATGCCGTGGTCGGTATTCCACTGGCTGCGAAAATCGGCCAGCACACATTGGAGATCGACCACGCCGGCGCGGCCAGCGAAAAGAAATCGTTCACGGTTGCGCACAAGGAATACGAGACGCAGCGCATCACCATCAAGGATAAGCGCAAGGTCAATCCGAACACGCAGGATATGAAACGCATCAACGCCGAACGCGGACGCATCAAAAAGGCGCTCGCGCTGTACAGCGACGATATGGACGCGCAGGTCGATTTCGCCTGGCCGGCGCAGGGACCGACCAGCAGTCCGTTCGGGCTGCGCCGTTTCTTCAACGATCAGCCGCGCAACCCACACAGCGGTCTCGACATCGCCGCACCGGAAGGCGCCCCCATCACGGCTCCGGCTGCCGGTCGCATCATCGATACCGGTGATTTCTTCTTCAACGGCAATACGGTGTTCATCGACCATGGCCAAGGCCTGGTGACTATGTATTGCCATATGAGCCGCATTGACGTGAAGGCCGGCGATCGAGTGCAGACAGGTGATCTGATCGGTGCCATCGGCAAGACCGGCCGAGTGACCGGTGCGCATCTGCACTGGGGTGTCAGTCTGAACGATGTGCGGGTGGACCCGATGCTGTTCCTGCCGCCGGCACCGCCGCCAGCCCCCAGCGCGGTTCGAGTGGCGCCCTAGCCGGGAACCATATTACCGGGCAGCGGCTGCATACGCTCTGCCCGCGGCCGGTGGGCAGCCCGACCGGGCAGCCTAACTGCATGAATACCCCGCACAAACAAAAACCCCTCAAAACGCCGCTTTGCCCGCCTTCAGGATCTGCCTAAACTGCGACAGACAACACAAATCGCGCGGGTCCGGGTCACTAAGCTGATCATGCAAAAAAATGCGCATGGCCGGCCGGCACAGCGCGAAAAATAATATCGGAGGTAATTTATTTATGACTCGCTGCAACATGTATGCTCGTTATTCCGCTGTCGTGCTCTGCTCCCTGGCCGTTCTGCTCAGCGCCTGCGGCGGCGGTGGCAGCAGCGGCGGTTCGACGTCCGCCACGGGCACGCTCAATCTGGCGGTCACTGACGCCCCCGTTGATATGGCCGACGCGGTCTGGGTCGAGTTCTCCGGCGTGGAGATCAACCCCGCCAACGGTGGCCGGATCAACATCACGTACGCCGCGCCGAAGCGGCTCAATCTGTTGGCGCTGACCGGCGGTGTCGCCGAAATCCTGCTCGATGGCGAGATCGTTCCGGCCGGCCAGATAAACTGGGTCCGGCTGAAAGTGAACGCCACCGAAGGCGGCGATCCGGCGGATGATTCCTATATTGTCATTGGCGGCGTGCCGTACGAGCTGCGCATTCCCAGCGGCTCCCAGCGCGGTCTGCAGCTCAATCGCCCGATCAATGTCCCCGCCAACGGTGTTGCGACCTTCACCGTCGATTTCGATCTGCGCAAATCGGTGCATGAGCGGTCGGGTAACGTCTACATGCTCCGCCCCACCCTGCGCATGGTCGACAATGACCGCGACGGCGCGCTGACAGGCAGCGTCGACACCAGCACCATCAGTGCCGTCTGCACCGGTGGCGACAAAGCGGCGGTGTATGTCTTTGACGGTGGCGGCGTGACCCCGGACGACGTCGATGGCAACAATCCAGAGCCCGTGTCGACGGCGTCGGTCGATTGGGAGAACGCCGATTACAATTACACCGTTGCCTATCTGGAGGCCGGCACCTACACCGCGGCCTTCACCTGCGACGCCGGTGACGATGACCCGACCATCGACGATGCCGGCGTGGCTTTCACGGGCACGACCACGGTCACTATCGACGTGGGCCAGACGACGACCCTGAATTTCTAGCGTTCCGACCCCGGCGCGGGTGATGACTCACCCGTCCACCCGCGCCCCACTTCACCCAGTTGCCCCCCAATAACCCTCCAGTTACCTGCCTGCGGGAGGGTATGGGTCTGGCCGATACGCGCCGCCCAAAGCGGACACGCCTGCTTAATCCTATAAAATACTGAGAGTTACACACCTTCACCCAGCATGAGGCCAGGCAAACCTTTACTGGTAATGCGAATCATTGTATTTTTGCTTCCTGATTTCAAGCCCCGTTCCAGAGGTTCCACCCATGAAACGCCTGTTAGGAGCACTCCTCCTCGTATTCACCCTGCCCGGCCTGGCACTGGCGACGCCCGATCTGCCCAAGCTGGTCCAGCTGATCGACTACATCGGTGTCGACTACCGCGACGCAGTGGCCAACGGCGAAATCATCAACGCCGCCGAGTACGGCGAGATGCAGGATTTCTCTAACGCCGTCGTCGAGCAGTCACATCAGCTGCCGGTGGTACCCAACCGCGCCGCCCTGGTGTCGTCCGCCGACCAGCTGCAGCGACTGGTTACCCGGCGCGCGGCACCGAATGCGGTTGCGGCGGCCGCCGCCGAACTGCGCCACAGCATGATCACCACGTTCGACATTGTTGTCGCACCGCGCAAGGCACCGAACCTGGAACGCGGTCACCAACTGTTTGCCGACAACTGTGCCAGCTGCCACGGTCTCGACGGTCGCGGCAACGGGGTCGATGCGCGCGGCATGGAACCCGCTCCGACCGACTTTACCGACAGCGCGCGCTACGACCAGCGCACGTTGTACGGTCTGTACAGCACCATCACCGCCGGCGTCGCCGACACCGGCATGCGTGCCTTCGCTGAGTTGAGCGAGGACGACCGCTGGACGCTGGCCTTCCTGGTCGGCGGCATGGCTGTGAATACGCAATCCGCCCATGCCGGTAAAGCGGTCAATGAGGGTCGATCGAATGCCACTGCGTTGCGTGACCTGAGCCGTTTCACCATTACCACACCGGCCGAGGCGCGCGGGGAATTCGGCCAGGACGGATACGACTCGATGGCCTTCCTGCGCACCAATCCGGACATCATGTTCGCCAATGCCTCACCGCTGGATTTCGCGCGCGACACACTTGCCGCCAGCGTCGACGCCTATCGCGCCGGTCACAAGGATCAGGCCTATCAGCTGGCCGTCGCCGCATATCTGGAAGGCTTTGAACTGGTCGAGCACGGTCTGAATGCGGTGGATGCAAAACTCAAGTTCCGCATTGAAGAGGACATGACGGCCTATCGCAATCTGATCAAGAAAGACGGCTCCATCGATGCGGTCGCGACGCAGGCCACGTCAATCACACAGATGCTGGATCAGGCCGAGGAACGCCTTAACAGCAGTTCGCTGTCCACCACCGCCGCCTTCGCCAGCTCTTTCATTATTCTCGTGCGTGAAGGCCTGGAAGCCATTCTGGTCGTAGCGGCGCTGGCGGCATTCCTGATCAAGACCGAACGCCGTGATGCGATGTCCTACCTGCATTTCGGCTGGGCCGGCGCGCTCGTGCTGGGCGTGTTCACCTGGCTGGCCTCGGTCTATCTGATCGACTTCAGTGGCGCCAGCCGGGAAATCACCGAAGGCGTGGCCGCGCTGATTGCGATGGCGGTGCTGTTCTATGTCGGCTTCTGGCTGCACAGCAAGACGAGCGCCGTTCAATGGCGTCGCTTTATCGATGGATCGATGAAGAAAGCATTGAGCGCCGGCACGCTGTGGGGACTCACCGGTCTGTCTTTCATTGCGGTCTATCGCGAAGTGTTCGAAACCATTCTGTTCTACCAGGCGCTGTGGGTACAGGCCGATGGCGCCGCGCAGACATCGCTTCTGGGCGGCATCGGTGCCGGTACGATTGTACTGGCGATACTGGCCTGGTTGATCCTGCGCTACAGCACACGCCTGCCGCTGCGCCAGTTCTTCTCGGTGACCAGTGTGTTCATGTTTGTGCTGGCGGTGGTGTTTGCCGGCAAGGGTATCGCCGCACTGCAGGAGGCCGGCCAGCTGCCGATCGATCCGATCAATTTCCCGCGCATCGATCTGCTCGGCATCTATCCGAATCTGCAGGGCCTCGCCGTGCAGGCGGGATTGGTGATCCTGGCGCTGGTGATTCTCTGGAGCACCGGTACGCGCAAGCGCACGGCGACCGCGTAGGAAAGACACGGCATCCGCGGACTGTTCAGTGCCGTAGCCATCTGCAGGTACCGAACGGGTGTGGCGTTACGCCGCTAACGCCACACCCCGCCCGGCGAACGGTGCGTGTCCATCACCTTGACGTAGTTGGCGCGGTCATAGGCACTGGGATCGATGGCGTGCCGCCGACTGACACTGCCGCGCAACTGGCGAACAGAGTCGTATTCGTGTTCCTCCAGCCAGCGCATCATGTCACTGCGGATGACTGACAGATGCTCCGGCCCCTGCTTGAGCAGAACGCTGCACAGATGCGTGACATCAGCACCGGCCATGATCGCCTTCAACGCATCCTCCGCCGTGTGTATGCCACCGGTCGCCGCCAGCGACAGCTGCACCTGTCCGAACAGAATGGCCATCCAATGTATCCGCAACAGCGCCTCATGCGAACCCGACAGCGTC
>JBFEJM010000190.1:0-5136 GCA_041553175.1 Gammaproteobacteria bacterium
ACTCGCTACCGCCGCGAACGTCCCCGCCGCGCTGCCGATAGATCAACCAGACCAGGCTTTAATGTTGTTTTATATGGATTATTTAGTGCTTTTGAGTGAGAAGAGGGCTGTGCAGGTGCGCGCCTTGCGGCGACAACCGTTGCTTGCGCCTGAGTTCCGACGCGGCCATCCGGACCGTGACGGCCGGGCACTGGATGCGTGTACTCCGTAGTTGTACCGACCGCTGCGTGACCGGGTTCAAGCCGAAGACGGCTTCGGGGGCTCGCCCTCATTCACGGTTTTATCCGGCTCCCGTTCCGGTTTGGCCTCGTCCTGTTTCTTGATCAGACTGAGTATGATCCAGCCGGGTCCGGCCTTGAGGTCATGCTCGGCGTCGAACACCCGCAACCGCCCTTTGCCATCGATTGCGAACAACGGGATCACGCGCTTGTAGTACTTTTTATAATAAGCATCGAAGTCGAAGCTCTCGGTCAGTTTCGTTTCACGGATTTCCGCCTGCTGGCTGAGCAGGCTGGAGAGCTTGGCGAAACTGACGTCCTTGCCGAACGCGATATAGCCCGCGGGCGGTGCGGAATGGCGCTTGCCGTCGTCCTTGTCGGTCGTTGTCAACAGCGTATAGGTGTTGTTGTCTCCGAACTCCCGATGATAACGGTGAGCCGCCAGTGCATTGAGTTCCCGCTGCGGCGACAGCGCAAGCAGTCGTCCGAGTCCGACCAGGTCGAGTCTGCGGTCCGCATACTCCGATACGGCATTGCCGTAGAACGTCGTCAGCCCTTCCATCCGTGCCGCGCGCACATTGTTCCAGTTGTTGTCGCACAAAAGCGAATCATAGCCGCGTTTTTTCAGCGCCTTGGCGATGGCCCGTGCGACCGGGTTGGCGCCGACGACCAGAAATCCGCGCGGTTCCGGCTCGGCCACGCCCAGCCAGGAGGCAAGAATCCGCGCGGTTCCACTCTGCAGAACCACGGTTCCGATAATGATCATGAAGGTCAGTGGTACCAGCAGGCCCGCATCCAGGAAACCCTGCTCCTGCAATCGCAGCGCGAACAGGGCAGCAACCGCGGCCGCGACGATACCGCGCGGTGCGATCCAGGCCAGCAGCGCGCGCTCATTCCATTTCAGTGACGAACCCAGGGTGCAAAGAAATATTTTCAGCGGCCGCGCCACAAACTGCATGATCGCCAGCACACCCAGCGCATTCCAGCCCAGCGCCTGAAACTGTGAGAAATCCACGCGTGCGGCGAGCAGTATGAACAGCCCTGAGATCAGCAGCACGCTCAGGCTTTCCTTGAAGTTGAGAATGTTCTCGACCGAGACACCGCGCATATTGGCCAGCCACAGACCCATGACCGTTACCGTGAGCAGGCCGGATTCATCCTGCAGTGCATTGGAAATCGCGAACACGCCAAACACCAGCGTAAGCGTTGCGACGTTGTGCAGATACTCCGGCAACCAGTGATGGCGCAATGCGGTTCCCAGTGCATGACCCGCTGCCGCGCCCATGACCAGACCGAGAACGAGAATCTTGCCGAAACTGAATAAGGTGTGTCCGAGCGCACCACCGGTGCCGCCGGCGATGATGAATTCAAATACCAATACCGCCAGCAGGGCGCCGATGGGATCAATGACGATACCTTCCCAGCGCAGAATATTCGCGATGCGCGCGTTCGGCCGCACCGTGCGCAGCATGGGCACTATGACGGTCGGACCGGTCACGACCGTGACCGCGCCGAACAGAAGCGAAAGCTCCCAGGAGAAATCCAGCAGAATGCGCGTGGAGAGGGTCGTCACGATCCAGGTCGACAGCATGCCGGTCGACACCATTCGGCGCACGATGGTCTCCAGCCCCTTGATCTCGGCCAGCTTAAGCGTCAGTGCGCCCTCGAACAGAATCACCGCAACCGACAGTGATACGATCGGGAACAGCAAATGTCCGAACAAGGCATCGGGATCGAGCGCGCCGAGCACCGGTCCGACCACTATGTCGGCGAGCAGCAGAAACAGAATCGCCGGCAACTTTACCCACCAGGCGAACCACTGGCAGAGAATGGCGAGAATGCCTATGCCGGCAAGAACGAGAAGGGTGTTTTCGGACATGAAGAGTGCAATCGGTTAGGTCAGAGGATCATACCGCAATTGGATAACGTCACAACTACGGAAGATAGCGACAGCGGAAATAGCTGAATTTCTGTTCCTTGCCGGCGGGCGTGATGTGCAGTTCGCTGCGTTCTTCAAGTAATTCGAAACCGGCACCGAGTTCGCGCATCAGTTTGGCTGCATCATATTGCACGATGTCCAGCCCGCTGCATTGCGTGGGGCCGCCAATGGCAAAGGCGGCGATGATTGCATGACCGCCGGATAGCAGGCTTCTACGCAGTGTATCGACGTAAGCCATGCGATCGTTGGCGTCGGTGAGAAAATGAAATACCGCCCGATCATGCCAGAGCGCGTAACGATGTGCCGGTCTGAACAGGGTGATGTCGGATTCGATCCACTCGACCTGGTCCGCGCGCTCGGCAAGCCGCGCCCGGGCATGCGCGAGTGCCCGGGCGGAGATGTCCAGGACACTGACATGCTGATAACCCAGGTCCAGTAATCGATCGACCAGCAGCGAGGCACCGCCACCGACATCGATAATCGCCGCTGTTGTGTTCGCGACCGAACGTCCGATCAGATCGAGCGACTGGCTCGGCTCGCGCTGGTACCAGCTTACGTTCAAGGGTGATTTATCGCGATAAACCCCTTCCCAGTGTGTTTTTCGGTTCATGTCAGTGATCCGGCGGGAAAACAGCAGTCAATGTTACGATTGAGCGCCTTTGGCGTGTACGAGTCAATCCGAACCCATCACCCGTGGTGCCGGTGACCTGTTAAAATGCCGCCATGGACGTTTCTCATATATTAGACCCCCTGAACGATGCGCAGCGCGCGGCGGTTTCCGCTCCGGCCGGCCCGGCCCTGGTGCTGGCCGGCGCCGGCAGCGGCAAGACCCGCGTGCTGGTGCACCGCATCGCCTGGCTGATTCAGGTCGAGCAGGTCTCACCCTACGGCATTCTGGCGGTGACCTTCACCAACAAGGCCGCCAGCGAGATGCGACACCGTACCGAGCAGCTGCTCGGCATGCCGGCCGGTGGCATGTGGGTCGGCACCTTCCACGGATTGGCGCACCGGCTGCTGCGTGCCCACTGGCGCGAGGTCGGTTTGCCGCAGACCTTTCAGATCCTCGATTCCGACGATCAGCTGCGCGTGGTCAAACGCGTGCTCAAGGCGCTGGAGCTGGATGATTCGCGCTGGCCGCCCAAGCAACTTCAGTGGTTCATCAACGGCAAGAAAGAGGAAGGCCAGCGGCCCGAGCATATCGAGCACTACAACGATCCGTATCTGAAACAGCAGATCCGCGTCTACGAGGCCTACGAAGAGGTCTGCCGCCGCACCGGTATGGTGGACTTCGCCGAGATCCTGCTGCGCGCACACGAACTGTGGCTGAAGAATCCGGACGTGCTGCGTCACTATCAGAACCGCTTCCAGCATGTGCTGGTCGACGAGTTCCAGGACACCAACAGTATTCAATACGCCTGGCTGCGGCTGCTGGCGGGCGCGCACGGGCGCATCTTCGCGGTCGGCGATGACGATCAGTCCATTTACGGCTGGCGCGGTGCGCGGATCGAGAATCTGCAGAGTTTCTCGGAGGATTTCCCGGGTACGCAGATTTTCCGGCTGGAGCAGAACTACCGATCGACCGGTACCATCCTCGCCGCGGCCAATGCGCTGATCACCCACAATCAGGGTCGCATGGGCAAGAATCTGTGGACCGAGGACGAAAGCGGTACGCCCATACGGCTGTATACCGCCTACAACGAGTACGACGAGGCGCGCTATGTGGTCGACCGTATCGCGCACGCGATGGAGCAGGGCCAGGCACGCTCCGACTGCGCCATTCTCTATCGCTCCAATGCCCAGTCACGCATTTTTGAAGAGCAGCTCATTCAGCGTGGTGTGCCCTATCGTGTCTATGGCGGCCTGCGCTTTTTCGAGCGCGCCGAAATCAAGGATGCCCTGGGTTATCTGCGGCTGGCGGCGAATCATGCCGATGATGCCTCGTTCGAACGTATCGTCAATCAACCGCCCCGCGGTATCGGTGAACGCACCGTGGCAACCGTACGCGAGTACGCCAGGGGCTTCGGTCTGCCCATGAGCGACGCGGCGCGGCGTGTGATCGAAGAGAAGGCATTGCCTGCGCGAGCCGTCAATGCATTGAGCCAGTTCATCACCTTGCTTGAGGAACTCAGTGCGTGCTTGCAGGGGCTGGAGTTGTCCGAGCAGGTCGAGCAGGCCATTCAGGCGGGCGGGCTGATCGAACACTACAAGAAGGAAAAAGGCGAACGCGGTCAGACTCGCATCGAGAACCTTGAAGAACTGGTCAATGCTGCCCGCCAGTACGAACCGGAAGAAGGCGACAGCGAAATCGAAATGGACCCGTTGTCCGCTTTTCTTACCCATGCGGCGTTGGAGGCCGGCGAAGGCCAGGCCGATGCCTGGGAGGATTGCGTGCAATTGATGACCCTGCACTCGGCCAAGGGTCTGGAATTTCCGCTGGTGTTTCTGGTCGGGCTGGAAGAGGGATTGTTCCCGCATCAGATGTCGATCGAGGAGCCCGGCCGGCTGGAGGAGGAGCGTCGCCTTTGTTATGTCGGTATCACCCGCGCGCGGCGTGAGCTGTCGGTCAGCTGTGCCGAACGCCGCCGCCTGCACGGCACGGAATCCTATGCGCTGCCGTCGCGTTTCCTGCGCGAGATTCCCTCCGAGCTGATCGAGGAAGTACGGCCGCAGGTCAATGTCTCGCGGCCGCTCTACACTGCCGAACCGCGCGGCCGGTCGACGGCACGGATGGCCGAACCCGCCGGCGCGCTGCAGCTTGGCCAGCGCGTGCGCCATATCAAGTTCGGTGAAGGTGTGGTGCTGAACTACGAGGGCCATGGCTCGCACGCGCGGGTGCAGGTCAACTTTATGGATGCCGGTGCCAAATGGCTGGTGCTGGCGTACGCGAATCTGGAAACGGTTTGAGGCTGTTCGAAAGGGCGCTGTCCACTGTGCATGTCTGACTGCGTGTTAAAAAACAGAAGGCCCCGTTGAGGGGCC
>JBFEJM010000191.1:0-5132 GCA_041553175.1 Gammaproteobacteria bacterium
GGCAATGCGCTGAAATTCACCCGCCGCGGCACGGTGGTGGTGCGGGTGATGCTGGATGAGACGGACGAGGACGGCGATGACGACATGGCATCCATCCGCATCAGCATTTCCGACACCGGTATCGGGCTGAGCGAAGAACAGGTTAGCCGGCTGTTCCAGGCGTTCGTGCAGGCCGACAGCTCCGCCACCCGACGCTTCGGCGGCAGCGGGCTCGGGCTCTTCATCTGCAAGAAACTGGTCGAGCTGATGGGCGGCCGGATCGGCGTCGAAAGCGAACTCGACAGTGGCTCGACCTTCTGGTTCAGCCTCAATTGCGTCCGCCAAACACAGGACATGGATTCGAATACCGAAACGGAGACGCTGGCCGGACAGGCACTGGTCTACGATACCCACCCGCTGGCGCGACTGGCGGTGCGACATGCGCTCGAGAGCTGGGGGCTGGCGGTCACGGAAGTCGGCGACTGCAGCAGCCTGGTCGAAACCGCGCACGGTGAGACCAAGTTCAACTTGATCGTAATCGGTGTCAGCATCCCTCAGCTGCCCGAATCGCGGCTCGCCGAACTGCTGGGCAAACTGCAACAGCAACGCCCATTGCTGCTGTTGGTCAACAGTATCGAACGCGAACAACTTAACCGGCTGCTCAACCTTGGCGCGGACGCATGCCTCAGCAAGCCGCCGCGGCGTGATCCCCTGCGCCACGCGGTGCTCGAACTGCTCGGCGTGGAACCGGATGAAACAGGTGACTTCATCGAGCGCCGCAAGACCGCGCGCCCCGGCATGCCGGATTTGCGTGGCGCCCGCATCCTGCTGGCGGACGACAATGAAATCAACCGAAAGCTCATCGCTCTGCAACTCGAAACACTGGGTATCGAAGTCTGCAACGCGGTCGACGGGCGTCAGGCACTTGAATTCGCCGATCGACATACCTTCGATCTCATCCTCATGGATCTCCATATGCCGGAGTTGAGCGGCGAACAGGCCGCGCAGTCCATTCGTCACGGCACCGGTCCGAATCGACGTACCCCGATTGTCGCACTGACGGCAAATGCCTTTTCCAACGATCCACAACGGCTGGCCGGCAATGGCATCAACGAATGCCTGATCAAACCGATCTCCGAATATCGGTTGTGGGAAGCGGTAAAACAGTGGACCGGTAACAAAGCCGAAGCGTCGGGCGCGGTGCCGGAGATGAAGAACCGCCGGGAGGAGCTTGCGCGGGAGTTGATGTCCATGCTCATAAACGAACTGCCACAGCAACGCGAGCAGTTCATCGCCGCCTTTCGCGCGGCGGACTGGACCTCGCTGCGGGAACTGGCACACAAGGTTCGCGGCTCGGCCGCCTATTGCCAGGTGAAGGAGTTGGAAGCGGTCATGACGGATCTGGAATCCGCGAGTTCGACAACCTCGCGCGAAATTATCGAGTCGCGCTACCGCAAGGCGCTTGCCTGCATAGACCGGCTGCTCAAACAGCAACGCACCACCGACAACGAAAATTCAACGTCGCAGTAATGAATCGCAGGGATCGCAGGGTGCATTAGGCCGCAAGCCGTAATGCACCGAATGGGTTAATAAGCTACCCATAAAACATTCGGCGTATTACGCTGCGCCAATGCGCCCTGCCAGATATCCGTTCCGCGGTGACAACGCGCAGGCCGGACTCAACGCCGAAGCAGCGTCACGAAGGCAACCGCATATTCTGTTTCGTCGGCGATACTGACATGGGTTTCGCCGACACCCAGTTGCTCGCACAGTTCAACAGCACGGGCGCTGAACTCCAGTTGCGGCCGCCCCAACGGATCGTTACGAATACCGATATGGCGCAGGCTCAGACCATCGCGGAAACCGGTACCGAAGGCCTTGGCCACGGCCTCTTTCACGGCAAAGCGCTTGGCCAGAAACGCGGCCTGACGCGGGGACTGCTGAAACTCGATCAGTTCATCGGCACTCAGGATACGTTCGGCAACGCGCGAACCATGCCGTTGCAGCATGGTTTCGAAACGCGTTACCCGCACAATGTCTGTGCCGATGCCGACGATCATTTGCCCGCCTGATCCAGACTCACACGTGCGCGCCGCATGAGATCATGCATTTCGCGCACCGCATTCTGCAGCCCGGTGAAGACCGCACGGGCGACAATCGCGTGACCGATATTCAGTTCGCGCACGTCGGCGAGCTGGGCGATCGGTATGACATTCTGATAGTTCAAACCATGCCCCGCATGCACCCGCAGTCCCGCCCGCACACCGACATCGATCGCCTGCCGAATACGTTCGAACTCCTGCGCTCGCGCCGTTTCGTCCGTGGCATCCGCATAATGGCCGGTATGAATTTCGATGCAGGGCGCGCCGCAGGCGGCGGCCGCTTCGATTTGAGCTGGATCGGCATCGATGAACAGCGATACGCGAATACCGGCGGCGGCCAGCCGGGCACAGGCCTCGCGCATGCGCGGCTGCTGCGACAGCACGTCCAGACCGCCCTCGGTGGTCAACTCCTCCCGGCGCTCCGGCACCAGGCAGCAGTCGGCCGGTTTGATGCGTTCGGCGATGGCGAGCATGTCGTCGGTGACGGCCATTTCCAGGTTCATGCGTGTGAGCAGGATGTCTTTAAGCATTTCGACATCGCGCTCCTGAATATGGCGGCGATCTTCGCGCAAGTGCAGCGTCACGCTATCGGCGCCGGCCTGTTCCACCTCGATCGCGGCCTGAATCGGATCGGGATAACGGGTCCCGCGCGCCTGCCGCAGCGTCGCCACGTGATCGATGTTCACACCCAGATATAGTTCGTTATGCATAGCGGTTCCAGATTCAATAACAATCAATACATACGATACTCATGTAGGGCGCATCAGACCGGAGGTCGTAATGCGCCGAATGGGGCCGGCTAAAACATCCTGCGCAGTACGCTCCGCTATTGCGCCCTACGGCATAGCATCTCACCGCCCGGACGTCATCGCCGCGAACACCTCGCGCGTTTTCAGGCCGCGCTCGCCGAGGTACAACGACAGCGCGGCCCGCATCAGGCGTTTACTGTCGTTCAGGCTTTGCGGATCGGCCAGATCCTCGGCCTCCAGTGACAGCAGACTGGCACCGGACAGCGTCAGGCCGGATTTCACACCGGCCGCCACGCGTACCGGGCCGGATTCCAGCTCGTAGCGATAGAACGCGTCCGCCTCGACCGCTTCGCCGCTGTGCGCCTCGTGATCCAACAGCAGTCCGTAACCCAGCTCATCCAGCAAATGTTTCTCGAACAGACGCAACGCTCGCTGGGTCTGATCATTCAACATCCGCAATGCGTTTTCATACGCAACATACAGCTCGGGATGCGGATCCATGCGTTGCAGCAGACGGATCAGCAGTTCGTTCAGATAGAAACCCGAATACAGCGTCGCACCGCGCAGGAAATGCGGCGCACCGTCACTCTCGACCGCCTGCATGGAACCGAGTTCACCCCGCCCGCCCCAGGACACAAGCAGCGGCTGGAACGGCTGCAGCAGCGCACGACTGCGGGCACGCGGGCCGCGTGCGCCCCGTGCGACCAGACCCAAACGCCCATGCTCGCGGGAGAACACCTCGAGCAGCAGACTGGTATCACGGTATGGCCGCTGATGCAGAATGTAGGCGGAATGCAGTTGCGCGGTAGGCATGCCTCGTCCTGTTACTGATCGTCGCCGTAACCGAGGCTGCGCAGCGCGCGTTCATCGTCGGCCCAGCCTTCCTTGACCTTGACCCACAGCTGCAGAAACACCTTGCCGTCGAAGAGTCTTTCCATATCGCGCCTGGCCTCGCTGCCGACTTCCTTGAGCAATTTTCCGCCTTTACCGATGACAATCGCCTTGTGCGAGTCACGCTCGACCCAGATCAGGGCGTTGATACGCCGCATGGTACCTTCGAGCTTGAATTGTTCGATTTCGACGGTCAGCCCATACGGTACTTCCTGACCCAGTTTGCGGAACAGTTTCTCGCGCACCAGTTCCGCGGCCAGAAAGCGTTCACTGCGGTCGGTGATCTGATCTTCGGGATACAGGGGATCGGCCTCGGGCAGGCGGGCAATCACGCAGGCCTCGAAACGATCGGTGTTGTCACCCTCCAGCGCGGACAGCGGCACCACCTCGGCGAATTCGAACTGCTCGGACAGCTGCCGAATGTGCGGCAGCAAGGCGGCCTTGTCGCTGACGGTGTCGACTTTGTTCACGACCAGTACCACCGGCGCCTCGATGGCGCGCAGCTTGTCCAGCACCCAGCGATCTTCATCCGTCCAGCGCGTGCTGTCGACCAGGAAGGCCACCACATCGACATCGTGCAGGGCATCGGCGGCGGCCTTGTTCAGCGCGCGGTTCAGCGCCTTGCGATCCCCCAGATGCAACCCGGGCGTATCGACGTAGACAATCTGCGCCTCGGGAGTGGTCTTGATACCCAGCACCCGGTGCCGGGTCGTCTGCGGCCGATGCGACGTGATACTGATCTTCTGCCCGAGCAGACGGTTGAGCAGGGTCGATTTGCCCACATTGGGACGGCCGACCAGCGCCACATAACCACAACGGAATGATGTACTCACAACTGCACAATCTCTCTTGATATGACCCACGGGTTCAACAGCGGGATCAGAATTGTAGGGCGTATTGGACCAAGGGTCGTGATGCGCCGAATGGTTTCGGCTACGACATTCGGCGCAATACGCTTCGCTATTGCGCCCTACGGAAACCGGAAATCAATCATGCGCGCCGGCATTGAGCAATTCCAGCATTTGCTCGGCCGCCTGCTGTTCGGCCCGTCGACGGCTGCTGCCGACACCGCGGACCGCGCGATCGAGCGCCGGCACCTGACACTCGATCTCGAATTTCTGCGCATGTGCCTCGCCGCTCACGGCGACAACGGTATACAGAGGAAGGTCGAGCCCACGCCCCTGCAGCAACTCCTGTAACCGGGTCTTGGGATCCTTGAGCGCGGACACATCCGCCGGCAGGTCCCGCAGGCGGACGGAATACAGGGATTCGATCAGGGCTTTGCAGGTGGCAAAGCCGCCATCCAGATAGACCGCGCCGAATATGGCCTCCAGCGCATCGGCAAGAATGGAGTCGCGGCGGAAACCGCCGCTCTTGAGTTCACCCGATCCGAGCCTGAGATAATCCCCCA
>JBFEJM010000192.1:0-5058 GCA_041553175.1 Gammaproteobacteria bacterium
CCCCGCCGACATTACTGACCGACCCGCGCAGACCGCTGTGCGACCAACCGGGATCGCTGTTGCTGTAGCTCAACAGTGATACCAGCAGATACACCGCGATCGCACTCATAACGATAAGCACACCTTCACGCACACCGCGGGTGACATGGTGGGTGAGGGGTACGGCGTTGGGATTCTTCTTGCGTGCCTGGGCCAAGTTGAGACTCTTAAATAGGAAATATTTGTAAGATTATATGTTCAATGGAATTTTAAGAACACCCACTCAGCACACAGTTTTACCCGAATGCCGCCTGCACAGCGGGATGACGGACCTCGCCGGCCGCGACGTTGATACCGCGCGCCAGAGCCGGATCTACGGCCCAGTCAGGGTTGCCGGCCAGAGTCATCGCATAGGGCAGGATCTCCGCCGACAGGGCCTGAGAGGCGCTCCGGGGTACCGCGCCGGGCATGTTCGTGACACAGAAGTGCACCACGTCGTCGACCCGGTAGGTCGGGTCAGCATAGGTGGTGGGACGGGTGGTTTCGATACAGCCACCCTGGTCGACCGAAATATCCACCACGACACTGACTGCCGCCATCGAACGGACCTGTGCGGCGCTGACAATGTGCGGGGCCCGCGCGCCCGGAATCAACACCGCGCCGATCAGCAGATCGGCCGTGCGAACCGCTTGGTCGACGCTTTCGGCATAGGGATAGAGCGCCGTGACATTCGGCCCCAAGGTCCGCATGGCGGCAAGTCGTTCGCGCTTGCGGTCGAACACCGTCACCTCGGCCCCGATCGCGGCCGCCATCGCCGCGGCATTGCCGCCTGCCTGTCCGGCACCGATGATGGTGACCCGGCCGCGTTCGGCGGCCGGCAGGCCTCCCAGCAAAAGCCCCTTGCCGCCCTGCGGCTGATGCAGCAGATGCGTTCCTATCTGCACCGACAGGCGCCCGGCGATATCGCTCATGGGCGCCAGCAGCGGCAGGAGACCCGCCTCTTCTTCAACTGTCTCGAACGCGACCGCGGTCAGACCGATCGCCTGCAACCGCTCGGTCAGTTCGCGATTCGCCGCCAGATGCAGAAAGCAGAACAACAGGTGATCCGCACGCAGCCATTGCAGATCGCCCTCAACCGGTTCCTTGACCTTGACGATGAGCTGGCCAGCCTGGTACAGCTGTTCCGCATCCGGTTGAATGACAACACCCAGTGCTGCGTAGGCACTGTCAGGATAACCGGATTTGAGCCCGGCACCCTGCTCAAGAAAAACCTCATGCCCGGCCCGGATCAGGTCAGCACAGGCGGCGGGAACAAGCCCGACCCGCCCTTCCAGCGGCTTGATTTCCTTCGGCACGCCGATCCGCATAGCTGCTCCTTTACCCTCGTTGCCAAAGCCCTTAGGATACCCACGCCGCCGGCAGTCCCGTTGGACTGCCTGAACACCGGCGCCCGGATTGCATCCAATCGTCTGTTATCATGACGGTTTATATCGCGCACCTGTCCCGCACACACGTCGGAGCCATTATACATGAGCGAAACCAAGCACTGTCGCCTCCTCATCCTCGGTTCCGGTCCGGCCGGTTATACCGCCGCCATCTATGCGGCCCGGGCCAACCTGAAACCGGTTCTGGTCACCGGACTGGAACAGGGTGGTCAGCTCATGACCACGACCGAAGTCGAGAACTGGCCCGGTGGCGCCCACGATCTCCAGGGGCCGCAGCTGATGGAAGCCATGCGCGAACACACCGAACGTTTCGACGCCGAAATCCTGTTCGATCACATCCACACGGTTGATTTGAAGAAACGGCCGTTCACGCTGACCGGCGATTCCGGCATCTACACCTGCGATGCACTCATTATCGCGACCGGCGCCTCGGCGATGTATCTCGGACTGCCGTCGGAAGAGGCGTTCAAGGGCAAGGGTGTCTCGGCCTGCGCGACCTGCGACGGTTTCTTCTATCGCGGGCAGAAGGTCGCCGTCATT
Organism: Gammaproteobacteria bacterium; assembly: GCA_041553175.1. Lineage (GTDB taxonomy): Bacteria > Pseudomonadota > Gammaproteobacteria > Thiohalobacterales > Thiohalobacteraceae > JAHJQQ01. The sequence goes on from JBFEJM010000192.1 coordinate 1,965, forward strand.
GGCGGTGGCAACACCGCCGTCGAAGAGGCGCTGTACCTTGCCAACATCGCCGAACACGTCACCGTCGTGCACCGCCGGGATGCCCTGCGCGCCGAAAAGATACTGCAGGACCGTCTGTTCAAGAAAGCCGAGGAAGGCAAGGTCACCATCGAGTGGGATCACGTGCTCGACGAAGTGCTGGGTGATAAATCAGGTGTCACCGGCATGCGCATCAAGAACGTCAAGGACAAGAGCACCAAGGATGTCCCGCTGATGGGTGTGTTCATCGCCATCGGACACAAACCGAACACCCAGATCTTCGACGGCCAGCTGGACATGCAGCACGGTTACATTCGCATTAAAGGCGGCATCGACGGCGATGCCACGGCCACGAGTGTGCCCGGCGTTTTCGCCGCCGGCGACGTTGCCGATCATGTCTACCGGCAGGCGGTGACGTCCGCCGGATCCGGCTGTATGGCGGCACTGGACGCCGAACGCTATCTCGACGCCCTGGCAGAGAAGACGGCCTGACCGGCGCACGGGTGCAACATGCAGCTCCGCATTGTCGAAGCACTGGACGACATTGCCGCTGCCGACTGGAACGCCCTGAGCGGTGACGGCAATCCCTTTCTATGTCACGCCTTCCTCACCGCACTTGAACATCATCAGTGTGTCGGTGAACGTTTCGGCTGGTTGCCGCGACACCTGGCGGTGTACGATCAGGAGCGTCTGGTCGGCGCGGTTCCGCTCTATCTGAAAGACAATTCCTACGGCGAACTGGTATTTGACTGGGCCTGGGCCGACGCCTATCAGCGGGCCGGGCTGCGCTACTATCCGAAAGCGGTGGTCGCGATTCCGTACACACCTGCGACCGGCCCCCGCCTGCTCCTGCACCCCGGTGCCGATGCCGATCGGGTTGCGGACGTTCTGATCGACGCGGCACTCGGTCTCAGCCGGGAACTGGGGCTGTCGTCATTGCACTGGCTGTTCACCAACGCGGCGGATACCCGCCGCTTGCAGTCACGCGATTTCCTGCTGCGCAAGGGCGTGCAATTCCACTGGCACAATCCCGGCTATCGCGACTTCGATGAGTTCCTCGACCGTTTCACCGCGCAGAAGCGCAAGAAACTCAAACGCGAGCGACGTCGCGTCAGCGAGGCCGGCATCGAAATGCGTATTGTGCACGGCCACGAGGCCAGCGACGAACACTGGCGGGTCGCCCATGGGTTCTATGCCTCGACCTTCGATCGCAAGTCCGGCTATGCGACGCTCAGTCTGGAATTTTTCCGCGAAATCGGCCGGACCATGGGCGAACAGGTGGTGCTGGTATTCGCCTATGTCGCCGATCAGCCCGTAGCCTGTGCCATCAATCTGCGCAGCGGCGACACCCTGTACGGCCGCCATTGGGGCTGCAATGCCGACTATCACAGCCTGCACTTCGAGGCCTGCTACTATCAGGGGATCGACTACTGTATTGCTCAAGGCTTGCGGTCTTTTGAGCCGGGTGCACAGGGCGAGCACAAGATCAGCCGCGGTTTTCTACCCGCGGTGACGTGGTCGGCCCACTGGCTTGCCGATGACAAGTTCAGCGCGGCAATCGCCGATTTTCTGCGCCGAGAGGATCGCGCCATGAGTGACTATATCGATGAACTGGCGGAGCATTCGCCGTACCGCGCTGACGCAGCGCCCGAGACATCACCGGCTCAGGAATGATTGGCCAAGCCCCTTTCTGGCTCGATAGTCGGGATCGGAACTCACCGTTCCCACCGGTTGATCTGGCGCTGCCTGAACCCAACGGTCTCCTTGCCGTCGGCGGTGACCTGTCACCCCAACGCCTGCTGCAGGCCTATCGGCATGGCATTTTCCCCTGGTACAGCGCCGGTCAGCCGATTCTGTGGTGGTCGCCCGATCCGCGCATGGTGATCCGTCCCGATAGCCTGAAGATATCCCGCAGTTTGCGTAAGACGCTACGCAAACACAGCTTCCGCATCACCTACGACACCGCTTTCGATGCCGTCATCGAAGCCTGTGTGGCACCGCGCGATGATCAACAGGGAACCTGGATTACGCCGGAAATGCGCCACGCCTACTGTCATCTCCACCAGCTGGGTTATGCCCACTCAGTTGAGGTCTGGCAGGAAAACAAACTCGTGGGAGGCCTGTATGGAATTGCGCTGGGGCGGATATTCTTTGGCGAGTCCATGTTTTCGCGGGCGACGGACGCGTCCAAGGTGGCCTTTGTGCATCTGGTGCGCGCGCTTGAGCATTGGCACTATGTGCTTATCGACTGCCAGGTCGAAACCGGCCATCTGGCGAGCCTGGGGGCAGGCACGATTGCGCGCAAGGAATTCACGGCGCTGGTGCAGCTCAATGTGGATCGCGCCCCGGCGCCGGAGAGTTGGAAAACCGGCCTGCCAGCGCAGACATTTGATTGACCCGACCCGTCAGCACTGCGCGATGGCGGTTTACAAACATGGAGTTTAGGCTGGAGTATCCACCCGGGAAGACCTTTAGTCATGAACTCGCCCAAGCTGATCCGCTTCTTCGCCACCCCGCCGCAGGCCTGCCCCTATCTGCCGGCACGGGAGTCGATCAGCCTGTTCGCGGAACCCGGCCGCGTGACCAATGGCCTCTACAGCCGGCTCGCGCGGCAGGGTTTCCGTCGCAGTGGCGAACACGTTTATCGGCCCGCGTGCAGCGACTGTGATGCCTGTGTCGCCGTGCGCGTGCCGGTCGCGGACTTCGCCGCGCGACGGCGTGACCGGCGCTGCCTGCTGCAGAACGCCGATCTCTCCGTTCATCTCAACGCAGCCTGCTACAGCGACGAACACTTCGATCTGTATTGCCGCTATCTTGCCGCGCGTCATGCGGGCGGTGGCATGGATGACCCCACGCCGGCCGGCTACAGACAGTTCCTGATAGCCAGTTGGAGCCGCACCTGGTTCATCGAATTGCGGCTTGAAAAGCGCCTGATCGGTGTCGCGGTAACGGACGAACTCGAGGATGGGCTCTCCGCGGTCTACACCTTCTACGACATGGACATGTCCAAGCGTGGTCTGGGGAACTTCGCGATCCTGCAGCAGATCGACATGACCCGCCGCTTCAACCTGCCCTA
>JBFEJM010000193.1:0-5054 GCA_041553175.1 Gammaproteobacteria bacterium
TGGCGGCGTAGAGTGCCCGGTCGGCCAGGGTCTGGAGCTCGGTCAGATCGGCTTTGGAGTTGTTGCTGGTCGATGAAAGTCCGACACTTATGGTAATCGGGTGCCCGGCCGGGCGCAGATTCTCGATTTCCTGGCGCAGGGCCTCGGCCCGCGGTTTCGCCTCCCGCAGCCCGCAGCGCGGTAATATGACGGCGAATTCCTCGCCGCCGAACCGGACCACCAGGGTATCGTCCCGCAGACTGTGCGAGAGGAGTGCGCCGAGCGCTTCCAGAATGCGGTCGCCGGTTATATGTCCATAATTATCATTGATTTTTTTGAAGTGATCTATGTCGATCAACATGACCGAAACGGGCTGATTGCGGCGATCGGACAGGAATTTCGGTCCGTGGTCCAGCAGATAGCGCTTGTTATGCACCCCGGTCAGGCTGTCCATGCTGGCCAGTTGGCGCATTTCCTCGGTCTGTATCTTCAGCGCGTTGAACTGCTGTTTGATCAGCAGGAGAGAGCGGATTCGGGCCAGCAGGATCTCCTCGACAATCGGTTTGCAGACGAAATCATTGGCGCCGGCGTGGAAGACCTCGACCTGGCGACTCTCGTCACCCTGGTCGGCCGAGGTGATGACCAGCACGGGCATTTCCTGCTGCGACAGGCGCAGTTTGGCCCGAATCGCGTGCAGCAGATCGCCCCCGGTCAGGCGCCCCTTGAGGAAGAAGTCGGTAATGACGACATCGAATCCGCTGGCCGCAAGGGACCCGCCCGGATCGGCCTGAAGCAGCAATTCCAGGGCATTTTCGGCTGACGGGGTGTGAATCACCTGAAGGCCATGCCGCTCCATCAGGCGGGTGGTCTGGGCTGCGACCGTCGGGCTGTCCTCGACATACAGAATCCGCCCGACCAGCCCGGAATTGCGCAGGGAGAAGTCCTTGATGAACTCAGCGAAAGCCCTGTAACCTAATGATTTATCGAAATAGTCCGTGACGCCGGCGGCGAATCCCTCACGCAGCAGACGCTGATCGGCATCGCCCGAGACGACGATGACAGGGGTGTAGTGGTGGCTGTCATCGGCGCGAATCCGGCGACTGAGATCCAGCCCATCCATGTCGGGCAGCATCAGCGCCGTGGTGATCAGATCGAATTGCTCGGCCTGCATGCGGCTAATGGCTTCCTGGCCGGAGCCACAATGGCTGATCCGCGCGTTGGGCATTTCCTCTTCGACCACTCGAGTGACAATGGTGCGGGCGACTTCGGAGCCATCCACCACCAGAATGCGCGTGAGCCTTGGAATCATTGAACTAACAGTGTGTTGGTGTCCGATGCATCCTGCCCGGACCGATGCCACTGCTATCGGCCCGTTGCGGCGGGCGCTGAAGGACTGACCCTGTTGCGGTCAACTGGGCTCGATGTCGCTCAGATGACGGCCCACGGCGAGCCAGGATCCGGCCAGTCCCAGTGCAATGCCGGCCAGGAGCAGCAGTCCGGTGGCCTGCAGGGATGGCGCGGCGAGCAGAAAGCCGCTGTTGTACAGCCCGGCCAACTGCCGCGCCGGTGCATCGAGCAGATAGAACCCACCCGCCACCAGTGCCCAGGCCAGTGCCGCGCCCAGCAGTCCATACCACAGCCCGGTGTACAGGAATGGGCGGCGGATAAACGCATCGGTGCCGCCGATGAGTTTGGTGACTTCGATTTCCTCACGCCGGTTCTGAATGTCGAGCCGAATGGTGTTGCCGACAATCAGCAGCACCGCCAGCGCCAGCAGGGCGCCGACCACCAGAATCCCGCGCCGGCCGATTTCCATGAGTGCGCCGAGGCGCTTCACCCATTGCAGATCCAGCTGTGCCATTTCCACCAGGGGCAACCGGTTCAAGTCGTCGACCAGGGACTCAATGGCCTGATCGGGTGCCGTGGGTGCCGCGGGTTGAATGACCAGTACACTCGGCAGGGGGTTCTCGTCGAGTGCCTCCAGCGCCTCGCCGAATCCGGACAGTTCGCGGAATTCAGCCAGTGCCTGATCGCGATGCAAGACGGTTGCGCTGTGGATACGGGGCCAGCCGCGCAGTTCATCCGCCAGGCGGTCGGCCTGCGCATCCGTGGCCGCTTCCTTCAGGAACAGGGAAATACTGGTGCCACTGTCCCAGCCCTCGTTCAGGCGCTGCAGATTGTCGAGCAGCGCGAGCAGGCCGCTTGGCAGCGACAGGGCGATGGCAATGACGGCGATGGTCATCAGGCTGGAAAACGGCGCCCGGTACAGCCGGCCCAGACTCGAGACCAGGACCTGGGCGTGGATGCGTCCGTAATTGCGTAATCCCTGTCCGATGCCCGGCCGCTGTCGGCGCGTCGCGCCCTGCCCGCCGGTGGGGGCAACACGTTGTGGCTGTCTGCGTTTCACGTCGCGGGAATTCCGCCGGTTTCGATCAGCCGGCCCTGTTTCAGGCGCAGGATCGGATAATGCATGTGTGAAATCAGATCGAGATCATGACTGGCAATCAATACGGTGACACCCACCTGATTGAACTGGCTGAACAGCTGCATGATTTCCTGTGACAGATCGGGATCAAGGTTACCGGTCGGTTCATCCGCCAGCAGCAAAGCGGGCTTGTTCACCACGGCGCGGGCAATGCCGACGCGCTGCTGTTCCCCGCCGGACAGGGTGACCGGGTACGCGCGTTCCTTGCTGAGCAGGCCGACCTTGTCCAGCGCGGCGCGCACGCGTCGGCCGAGTTCGTCGGTGCTGTAGCCCGAGATCACCAGCGGCAGGGCAACGTTGTCGAATACCGTGCGATCGAACAGCAGACGATGATTCTGAAAGATCATGCCGATGCGGCGGCGCAGATGCGGGATGCCGCGTTTGCGCACGCGGGCCAGATTCTGGTCGTCGATAAAGATCTGTCCCTTATCGGCGCGTTCGATCAGGGCCACCAGTTTGAGCAGCGTGCTTTTGCCGGCCCCGGAATGTCCGGTGAGAAAGGCCATCTGGCCGCGGGGAAGGTGGAAATTCAATCCACTCAGGGCCTCGAAGCCGCCGGGGTAGCGCTTGCTGACGTTATCGAAACGAATCATTCAGTCATGCCCGAACGCGTTGCCCCGATGCCGTCTTCGAATGTCGAATATCCGGTCACTGATCACGCACGGGAGTGGACGTATCGAACAGGGCCTCGACAAACTGTTCGGCGTTGAATTCACGCAGATCCTCAATACTCTCACCCACGCCGATGAAGCGGATGGGGAGGCCCAGACTCTTGGCGATCGCGAAAATGATGCCACCCTTGGCGGTGCCATCCAATTTGGTGATCGTTATGCCGGTCAAACCGACGGCGCGGTTGAACTGCTGTGCCTGATTCAAGGCGTTCTGTCCGGTGCAGGCATCGACCACCAGCATGATCTCATGCGGTGCGCTGGCATCCAGTTTGGTCAGCACACGTTTGATCTTCTTGAGTTCTTCCATCAGATTCGACTGCGTGTGCAGACGCCCGGCGGTGTCCGCGATCAGCACGTCGATACCGCGTGCTTTGGCCGCCTGCAGGGCATCGAAGATGACCGAGGCGGAATCCGCGCCCTGATGCTGCGCGATCACCGGAATGTCATTGCGCTCGCCCCAGACGCTCAGCTGCTCGACCGCGGCGGCACGGAAGGTGTCACCGGCCGCGAGCATGACGCTGTTGCCCTCTGTCTGCAGTCGCCGCGCCAGTTTGCCGATGGTGGTGGTTTTACCGGCACCGTTCACACCGACCATCAGGATCACGAAGGGCTGCTTGGCTGTGTCGAGCGCAAGCGGATGGCTGCAGGGGCGCAGTATCGCCGCCATATCCTCACGCAGCGCCGTCATCAATGCGTCGGCATCTTTGAGTTGTTTGCGTTCTATGCGCCGGGTCAGATCGGTAATGATGCCGTGCGCGGCATCCACACCCACATCCGCCACCAGCAGCTGGGTTTCGATCTCCTCGAGCAGCGCCGCATCGATCTGCTTGTGGCCAAGGACCAGATTGGCGACACCCTCGGTCAGGCCGCTGCGGGTCTTGGAAAGTCCGGCCTTCAGGCGCGCAAACAGCCCCTGCTTGGTCGTTGCGGGTGAGGATTTTTCGGCATTCTCGGTCGGCTTATCGCCGCCGTCGCTGCCAGATTTCTTGCGTCCGAAACTAAACATCGTATTTATGGTCATTAGGAAAATCCGCGGGACCGGCTTATCCTACCATCCGGCTCCGCTCAAGGTAACAAAAGGACGTAAGGAAATTGCAGCCTATGAAGCAGAAACTCGCACAGAGAACAGCCATGGTTCTGGCGGCGTGGTTAATCGGTACCGCCACGCTGGCCAATGCCGCCGCCCATGAGTTCATGCTTGACAACGGTATGAAGCTGATTGTCAAAGAAGACCATCGCGCGCCTGTGGTCGTTTCCCAGGTCTGGTACAAGGTCGGATCGAGTTACGAGCGTGACGGCATCACCGGTGTTTCGCACGTGCTCGAACACATGATGTTCAAAGGCACACGTGCCTACGGGCCCGGCGAATTCTCCCGCGTCATCGCAGAGAATGGCGGGCGCGAGAACGCCTTCACCAGTCGTGATTACACCGCTTACTTTCAGAGTCTGGAGAAAAGCCGGCTGCCGATCGCGTTCAAACTGGAGTCGGACCGCATGCGCAATCTGCGTCTGCTCGAGGAGGAGTTCGCCAAGGAAGTGAGGGTGGTGATGGAAGAACGTCGCCTGCGCACCGAGGACAACGCTCAAGCGCTGACCTACGAGCAGTTCAACGCGGTCGCGTTTCTGAACAGCCCCTATCGGACGCCCATCATCGGCTGGATGGATGATCTGGAAAGTCTCAAGCTCGACGATCTGCAGCAGTGGTACCAGCAGTGGTATGCACCCAACAATGCGGTGCTGGTCGTGGCGGGCGACGTCGATCCGCAGGAGGTGCTCAAGCTGGCCAAACGCCATTTCGGCGCACTCAAAGCCAGTACGGTCGAAATATCCAAGCCACGCCGTGAAATCGCGCAGCGGGGACTGCGGCGGCTGACCGTCAAGGCGCCGGCCGAGGTGCCTTATCTGTTGATGGGGTACAA
>JBFEJM010000194.1:0-5052 GCA_041553175.1 Gammaproteobacteria bacterium
CCATGGCCGGCACGAAGGATTTCAGCGACAGGGTGAAGATCACCGCCAGCACCACTACCGCCACGAAAATCTCGCGGCCGGTGAAGGAGCCGGTCTCGGCGTATAACTTCTTCGCCTTGTCGCGCAGGCCGGGGATGCTGTCCTTCTCCGGTTTGAACATGATCATGATCATGCCCCAGGTGATGAATACGAGCAGCCAGCCGACCGGAAACATGTAATACATCACTTCAAAGAACGACACATGTTGGCCGGTGATGTCGTTGTAGAAACCGATCGCCACCGCGCCGCGCGCCGCGCCCAGCAGTGTGATCATGCTGCCGGCGCCGGCCACGAAGGCCATGCCGATGAACAGGCCCTTGCCGAAACGGGTCGGACCGCTTTCGTTGGTGTACAGGGTGTAGATGGCGAGCAGAATGGGAAACATGGTCGCCGCGACGGCGGTGTGCGCCATGATATGGGTGAGGGCCGCGGTGACCACAAAGCAGCCCAGGTAGATCATGCTGGTGCGCTCGCCGACGATGGTCAGCATCTTGTAGGCCAGACGTTTGGTCAGGCCGACCTTGGTAAAGACCATGCCGATGATCAGCGAGCCAAAGATGAACAGCACCGAAGGATCCATGAAATCCTTGAACGCCACCTTGGCCGGGCGGATCAGGAAGAGCGCCTGCACTATGCCGATCAACAGGCCGGTAACGCCGATCGGGATGACCTCGAACACCCACCAGATGCCGGCCAGCAGGAACAGCGCAATCGCGGCTTTGCCTTCGCGGCTGAGCGCGAAATGCTCACCCTTCGGGTCAATGGCGTCCGGCAGCGGGTCCAGCGTGTAGACGACCACGAAGGCGACCAGTCCCAGCAGGATGAAAAGAAGCCGCTTGAGGTCAAGCTGGACCTTGCTTTCTCTGAAAACGATTGTCACTTGGTTGCGTTGTTCTGTCATCACAGTGCCTCGGTTCCTGCTGCAGTACTAGTTGTTGCTGAGGTCTTTCGCGATCGTTTCGAAAATATCCACCAGTCGCACCACGCCGACCACACGTGTGTCATCCACGACCGGCAGGATCACCGCGTCCTGGATCAGCATCAGGCAGGCGCACTTGGCAAACGGGTCATCCAGCGACACGGTATGCTCGATGAGTGTCATGACCTCACCCACGGGCCGGTTTCCGGCCTCTTTGATCTTGACGGTGAAACCTTCCTGCCAGATCAATGCCAGCGCGCTGAAATCCTGCGGAATGCCCTGGAAGGGCTGGTGGCCCTTGATGTCCGGTTTGCTCTTGTGCAGGTAATCGGGCCCGACTGCCCGGACCAGATCGCGTAACGACAGGTAACCCTGCAGGTGGTTGTCTTCGTCGTGTACCAGGATGGTTCTGAAATTGCTCTCGTTGAGGCTGCGATGCATCAGCTTGAACGCCTCGTTGACAGTGGCCGTGGCCGGCAGATGGGGATACTTCTCCATCGGAACGTAGCAGTTTCTGACATGAAGATGATCAAGCATGGGTTGCGCCTCCCGATATGCGCCGGCCAGCATACCCGGCTAAAACAACTCTCGATAAGAAAATCCGTTCCACCGCAGAAATGTTGCCGATACTCACAGCGCCGCGGCGAGCGCGTCCTTCAACGGAGCATCCGCCTGTAAGCGATGCCATTCATTGAAGCGTCGACGATAGGATTCGAACGGTTCCTGCAATGTTTCCCGCGGATCGCCGCTGAGGGCATAGGCCATGCCTTCTGTCAGCCACGGTTCTCCTGTCAGTCCCGTCAGTGGCCCCAGTGTCTCCGCCTGCCAATAGTGAATCAGCTCGTGAGCCACGTAGTGCCGTTCCCAGCCCCTCGGTGCGATCAGTATGCCAAAAAAACTGACTGTTACACCGGCTCGGCGCGACAGTCCGAAGGTCTTTTGACATAGATCAGTACTGCACAGAATTATTCTCGGGGTGGCGATCGACAGCCCCCACTGCGTTGCCAGATAGTGTCTGGCGTCGTCGAGTAAGGCGGATGCGGCCGCGAGTCGGGTGATGTCATCCACGCAGATGTTGTTCGCGTGGCAGCTGACACCGAACAGTTCCGGTGCCAGTACCCGGCTGGGTTTATACAGCGTGAGGGCGGAAACCGGAACGAGCAGGAGTGTGATCAGAATCCATTTGACGTGTTTCATGCATGTATCCATGCAGTGGTTGAGTGCTTCGGCAATGAATCAATCAGACGATGCTCCGGGCAAGCCGTACCCGTCCGCATCGATTATCTCCCGCGCCGAATCGCCTCCAAGGTAGGTCATGAAATCCGTCGCCGCCTGTGGTACCCGACTTCTTTTCAGTAGTACCGCCTGCTGCTCCAACGACCCCTTTGAATCGGCAGGCAGCTCCCACCAGGTCTGTTGCGGCACGGCCGCGGCCCGCACCTGCGCCAGCGCGACAAACCCCAACTCCGCATTGCCGCTGTGGACGAACTGAAAGGCCTGACCGATGTTCTCGCCGATGACGAGGCGCGGTTGCAGTGTCTCCCACAGGCGCATGGTTTCCAGCACCGAACGCGCCGCGGCACCATAGGGCGCGGTGGTCGGGTTGGCGATAGCGAGATGCTTGAACTCGCCGCGATCAAGCCGGACGCGCGGTTCGCCTTGCGGTGCGTACAGCACCAGCCGGCCGATGGCATAGGTGACAGGCGCGTCAGCGAGACCCTGTTGATGCAATTCCTCGGGTCGTTCGCGATCGGCCGACAGAAACACATCGTAAGGCGCGCCGTGCAGAATCTGGGCGTAGAGTTTGCCGGTCGAGCCGGCGCTGATGCGCAGGTGATGTTCGGGGTGTTTGCGCTCGAAGTCGGCCGCGAGCTTGTGCAGGGTGTTGAGGAAGTTGCTCGCGGTCGCGATGCCGATGTCGGCGGCCCGGGCCGGCGCCAGGCAGATCGCCAGTGCCGCGATCAGTGCAGTAAAGAATCGAATCAGTCGAGGGCGGGGACGCATCGGTTCACCGCGCATTGGAAATTACGCGAGCAGCAGTTCCAGCAGCGCCTTCTGCGCATGCAGGCGATTCTCGGCTTCGTCCCAGACCACGCTTTGCGGGCCGTCGATGACCCCGGCCGAAACTTCCTCGCCGCGGTGCGCCGGCAGGCAATGCATGAACAGCGCATCCTTGGCGGCGAGCTTCATCATTTTTTCATCCACCTGGAAATAGCGGAACGCCTTCTCGCGGGCGGCCTGTTCCTCTTCCTGACCCATGCTGGCCCAGACATCGGTGACGACCAGGTCGGCGCCGCGTATGGCATGGGCGGGGTCGTGTCCGACTTCGACGTGGCCGGCGCCGCAGGCGACCATGTCCGCTTCCGGCATGTAACCGACCGGGGCGGCGATCTTCAATTGAAAGCCGAACTGCTTGGCGGCGCCGATATAGGAGTGACACATATTGTTGCCGTCGCCGATCCAGGCCACGGTCCTGTCGCGAATGTCACCCCGATGCTCGACATAGGTCTGCACATCGGCCAGCAGCTGGCAGGGGTGGCAGCGGTCGGTCAACGCGTTGATGACCGGTACACGCGAGTTCTCGGCGAAGCGTTCGATCTTTTCGTGTTCGTAGGTGCGGATCATGATGATGTCGGCCATGCGCGACAGTACCCGGGCGGTGTCCTCGATCGGCTCGCCGCGACCGAGCTGGGTGTCGCGCGGCGACAGAACCAGCGCATGTCCACCCACCTGCGACATGCCGGCCTCGAACGAGACGCGGGTGCGGGTCGATGATTTCTCAAAGATCATCGCCAGCACCTTGCCGCGCAGCGGCTGATACAGTTCGCCGTTCTTGAGTTTGGTCTTGAGCTCGATGGCGCGTCGAATCAGTCCGTGCAGTTCATCCGGAGACAGATCGAGCATGGTCAGAAAATGACGTACAGGCATCGTTTTATTCCGCCGTGAGAAAGGCTTCGACGAGTTGGCTGACATCACCGACGATACGATCGGCCTGTGCGTCGCTGATGATCAGCGGCGGCAGCAGCCGCACGACTTTCTCGGCCGTGACATTGATCAGCAGCCCATTCGCCAGAGCCTTTTTGACCAGTTCGCCGCAGGGACGATCGAGTTCGACGGCCAGCATCAGGCCCAGCCCGCGAATCGCGACCACGCCGTGAAGACCGTCGAGCCGGCTGCGGAACGCCTCCAGCATGCGCTGACCGAGTTCGGTGGCGCGTTTGGCCAGGCCATCCCTTTCGATGGTATGCAGGACGGCCAACGCGGCACTGCAGGCCAGCGGATTGCCACCAAAGGTGGAACCGTGGTTGCCGGGCTGAAACACCTCGGCCGCCGCGCCGCGTGCCAGACAGGCGCCGATCGGCATGCCGTTGCCCAGCCCCTTGGCCAGTGTCATCACATCCGGCTGCGCATCGTTGTGTTGAAAGGCAAACCAGCGACCGGTGCGGGCCATACCGGTCTGCACTTCGTCCAGCATCAGCAACCAGCCCTTGGCATCACACAGCGTGCGGATGCTGGCCAGGTAATCGGTGGCGGGCACTCGAATACCGCCCTCACCCTGAACCGGCTCGACCAGCACGGCGACGACGTTGTCGCTGTTGTCCGCGACCGTGCGCAAGGCATCGATATCGTCATAGGGGACGCGAATGAAACCTTTGACCAACGGCTCAAAGCCGGCCTGCACCTTGCGGTTGCCGGTGGCGGTCAGCGTCGCCAGGGTACGTCCGTGGAAGCTGCCTTCCATCACGACAATGGCCGGGTCCTTGATGTCGCGACGGTTACCGTACAGGCGTGCGAGTTTGATCGCCGCTTCGTTGGCCTCGGCGCCGGAGTTGCAGAAGAACACGCGGTCCATGCCGGCGACTTTGGCCAGTTCCGCCGACAGTTCCTCCTGCAACGGAATCTCGTACAGGTTCGAGGTATGTATCAGGCGTCCGGCCTGCTGGCAGACCGCTTCGGTGACGGCCGGGTGCGCATGTCCCAGGCCGCAGACGGCGATGCCGCCGAGCGCATCGAGGTATTCCTTGCCGTCGGTGTCCCACAGGCTGGCGCCGGCGCCGCGTTCGAAACGCACCGGCAGGCGACCGTAGGTGGAC
>JBFEJM010000195.1:0-5034 GCA_041553175.1 Gammaproteobacteria bacterium
ACGTTGCGTTCCCTGAGCCAGGGCGATCGCGCGATCGTCATAACTCGGCTGGCCGCTGACGCCGAACGGAACCGCCTCCACCAGACCGATGCGCAAGCCACGACCACCCAACGCACAGGCCAGGCTCGCACCCACCAGACCACCACCGCTGATCAGAATGTCGTAGTTATCGTTGCTCATGCCGGTCACCACTCCGTTCGGGAAATATCTTCCACCCGGCCCACACTCAGGCCACACCGCGCGCCATCAGCGCCTCGATCTCCGCGACCGTTTTCGGCACGCCGTCGGTCAGGACGTCACAGCCTTTTTTGGTGACGACCACGTCGTCCTCGATACGAATGCCGATATTCCACCATTTGCGCGCCACACCCTTGCTGCCGGACGGAATGTACAGGCCCGGTTCGACGGTCATCACCATGCCGGGTTCCAGTATCCGCCACTCGTCACCGACCTTGTAGTCGCCGACATCGTGCACATCCATGCCCAGCCAGTGGCCAGTGCGGTGCATATAGAAGCGCTTGTAGGCCCCGTCCTTGATCAGCTTGCTGACCTTGCCCTTGAGTATTCCCAGCTTGACCAGCCCGGCAGTCAGCACCTTGACCGCGGCGTCATGCGGTTCGTTCCAGTGCTTGCCCGGTTTGATGACCTTGATGGCGGCCGCCTGCGCGGCCAGCACCAATTCATACAGTGCCAGCTGCGGCTTGCTGAAGCGACCGTTCACAGGGAAGGTACGGGTGATATCCGAGGCATAGAATTCGTATTCGGCACCCGCGTCGATCAGCAGCAGATCACCGTCGTTGAGCTGCATGTTGTTTTCGTTGTAATGCAGGATACAGCCGTTGGCACCGCCGCCAACGATGGGATTGTAGGCATGCTGACAATTATGGCGGCGGAACTCGTGAATGAATTCGGCCTCGACTTCGTATTCCCACATATCGGGCCTGCAGACCTGCATCGCCCGCCGATGCGCGGCAGCGGCAATCCTGGCCGCCTGTTTCATGTTGCGTATCTCGGCGGGGCTCTTGTACAACCGCATGTCATGCAGCAGATGCTCGAGTGACACGAACTCGTTGGGCGTACGCTGCCCGGAGCGACTGCCTTCGCGAATGTGATTGACCCAGGCCATGACGTGGTCGTCGAACTCATGGTGCACGCCCATGGTGTAGAACACACGTTCACGACCCTCCATCAGACCGGGCAGAATGTCGTCGATGTCGCCAATCGGAAAGGCGTCATCGGCACCATAGATTTCGCAGGCGCCCTCGGGACCGGCGCGTCGCCCGGTCCAGGTCTCACGGGCCGGATCGCGGTCACGCACGAACAGAATGCTCTCACCGTGCTTGCGCCCCGGCACCAGCACCAGCACCGCCTCCGGTTCGGGGAAACCGGTCAGATAATAGAAATCACTGTCGGGTCGAAACAGATACTCGGCGTCGCGATTGCGGATGGTTTCCATGGCGGTCGGCAATATGGCGACCGAGTCATGCCCCATCATGCGCATCAGCTGTTTGCGGCGGCGGGCGAATTCGGAAATTTTCATAGGGCTCCGTTCGAAATGATCGACATCAGATCAAGCATATCGGGGTCCTCGGCATTTTTCGCCCCCATCCCCACGAAGGATTTTTCGGCCGGAGCCGAAGGCTCGGCACAGCCGTTACTGCAGCCGCGGCGGCGCCTTGATCGGCTGCAGTTCCTCGTTGATGAGCAGAACACCGACCCGCACATATTCGGTGATCTGCGCGAAGGCGTCTTCATCCTCTTCGCTGGCGCTGTCCAGTTCAAAGCCGGCGCGGGAAATTTCGGTGAAATCCTGGATCAGTTCGAAGACGTCATCGGGAAGCTGGGAATCCTCGGCGATACCGCCACTGACCAGCCCCAGCAGGAAGCCCTGACACCATTCGCCGAGGGCCGCGGTTCGCTCCGGCAATGACTGTTCCGGGTCGGGCAATACCAGGTCCATGCCCAGAACGGGATCATTGATGGCTTCCACAGTCCAGGCGGCGAGGGATACCATCTGAGTGCGGGCCTGCTGGACCGCCTCCGGTGGCGCATCGGTGTCCGCAAACAGTGCATGGGCCCATTGGCCTTCGTCGAGCCGCCCGGTCGCACACAACAGACCGCACAGGATGCCGTGTGCCTCGGCCGCCCCACCGCCCGCATCCGCTTGTGCAAGCGCTTGGTCGAGCTCGAAATAATCGGGATGTCGTACATAATTCATGGGCTGGTTTCCAAGCCGCGCCGGCAGCGCCGGGGCGGCCGCCGGTACTACCTTATATATGGATCAGTCTGAGCGCGCGATTATGCCACAGGCCCGGCGCATACGCTGGAGATTGACCGGTTCTACTGGCCGCACTATAGTGAACTCATGATAAAAACGAGTACGCAACAAGTGGTAGATCAGGATCTTAAGCGCCTGGAGTTCCGCATTGACGAGCTCATCCGGAGCGTTGAACGGCTCAAGGAGGAGAATCGTTCGCTGCGCGCGCAACAGGAATCCATGACCGCCGAGCGCGCCCAACTCATTGAACGCAATGAGCAGGCGCGCACCCGTGTCGAGGCGATGATCACCCGCCTCAAGACCATGGAACTGAGCGCATGAACAAACCGGCACCCAAGCCGATGTCGGTGCGCATCCTGGACAAAGAGTATCTCATCAACTGTCCGGATGATGAGCGGGCCGGCCTGCTGGCATCCGCCGAACTCCTCAACAGCAAAATGAGCGAAGTCCGCGACAGCGGTAAGGTTGTGGGCCTGGACCGCATTGCTGTGATCGCCGCGCTCAATATGGCCCATGAACTGCTGGATCAGCGTAACCGCAAACAGGACATCCAACAGAATGTTGGCGCCCGTATCCGCAGTCTGCAGGAAAAAATCGAGCTTGCGCTCAACAAAGGCAATCAGCTCGAGCTGTAATTCCCCGCACCTTCACTCGCCACTGGGGTATAATCTCCCAAGGCATCCCCTGCCCTGCATGTTAGCGGCTTGTTACATTCTTGAGCCGATATTCATCGACCCCGGGGACTTGGATGCGCGGTCGGTGTGCATGCCCGCCTTAGCTGCGGTAAGCCTAAAGCCCGCGCGATTGTCCCCACATGAGCCCAAGGTTCAAGGTCGAAGGCCGCGACGGCAGATGTGGAGGGTGCCTCCTTTTTTTCCTGCCTCCTCCCGCAACGACATGAACGATTATGGTCCCGCCATCCGTGTCGCAAAGCACTGATAGACGCATTCTCCGCACACGGATCCGTCAGGCACGGCGCGCCCTGACCCCGGTCGAACGTCTTCTGCTCGCCGAACAGTGCGCTCGCAACCTGGTCAATCACGCACTGTTTCGCAACGCAACCCGTATTGCCGTCTACCTGCCGGCCGACGGTGAACTGGATACGGTACCGCTGCTCGAACGCGCCTGGCGCATGGGCAAACAGGTATTCCTTCCGGTGCTGATCCCGCATGGCGAAAACCGCCTCTGGTTTGCCCGCTATGAACCGGATAGCACTCTGCAGCGCAACCGCTTCGGTATTCTGGAACCGGCACGCGCGGCGCACGACCGCATTTCACCGCTAGCGCTGGATCTGGTGCTCACACCCCTGGTTGCATTCGACACCGCCGGGAATCGCCTCGGCATGGGCGGGGGCTACTACGACCGCAGCTTCGGCTATCTGCTGCGCCATTCGCATTGGCTGCGTCCGCGTCTGGTCGGTATCGCCTATGACTTTCAGCGCCAGCCACAGCTGCCGCGCGAATCCTGGGATGTCCCCTTGCACGCCATCGCCACCGATCAGCGGCTGTATCTGTGCCGTTGATCGAACTGTCGCGGCTTGCGCCACCCATCCCGCCCCGCTAATCTGCCCCGCGTCGTCGACCATCCAACCGCCCGAAGGAACCGCCATGAACTACTGGCTGATGAAATCTGAACCCGATGTCTTTGGCATCGATCACCTGCGCAAAATGCCCAAGCAGACCGAACACTGGGACGGCGTGCGCAATTATCAGGCCCGCAACATGATGCGTGACGACATGCAGAAAGGGGATCTGGTGTTCTTCTATCACTCGAACTGCGATGAACCGGGCATTGTCGGCATCGCGAAGGTGGTCAAAACCGGATACCCGGACCATACGGCGTTCGATCCGGAGGGGAAGTACTATGATCCGAAGAGTGATCCGGATAATCCCCGCTGGTATATGGTCGATGTGAAATTTGTAAAAAAACTTAAGCGTACAATCACACTTACGGAACTCAAGACACATCCCGAACTGGCTGACATGGCCTTGGTCAAACGCGGAAACCGGCTGTCGATCATGCCGGTTTCCGAACAGCAATGGACATTCATTCTTGGTTTGGAATGAGACCTCACACTGCACTGCAGCGTCACTCGATCGACACTAATTTGTAAAGAATTCCTTACAAGTTGACGACGAATCGCGTCCGTCAGTCACATGTGAAGACATGTTGGAAACGGATGCTCGTCACATATCACCCGCATCAACCGATGCGCTCAACGAACACACAAACAGCAATTCAGGAACGCATGAGTGGTGCGCATTCGAACTGCGCATCGCATTGCGATCGCATAACACGCGCATCGACACCCATTGTTGCCGCTGCAAAAACTTCACCAAAAAACTGGCATTTTGTATCTACCTGTTTATACTCAGGGGCGGACCCATGTTAACAACCTTGGAGAATACACATGGCCACACGAAAGAAAGCCACTGCCAAGAAGAAAACTGCAACCAGGAAGAAGGTTGCAGCCCGTCGTAAAGTCGCTACCAAGAAAAAGGTAGCTACCAAACGGAAGGTCGCAGCCAAGAAACGCACTGCGAAGAAAAAGGTCGCCAAGAAAAAGGCGAAGAAGAGAGTAGCCAAGAAACGCCCAGCCAAGAAAAAGGCCGGTAAGAAAAAGGCCAAGAAGAGAGTAGCCAAGAAGCGTCCGGCCAAGAAAAAGGCCGGCAAAAAACGGGCTAAGAAGAGAGTATCCAAGAAGAGGGCTTAAACGGAAACCGCGTACTAGCCTGATTGAAAGCCCGCTTCGGCGG
>JBFEJM010000196.1:0-5028 GCA_041553175.1 Gammaproteobacteria bacterium
GCCCATGTCCTGGGCGAGCTGGATGATTTCAGAGGCGGGTTTCTGCTTGAGTTCGGTCAGATTCATGGTTTTTCTGATGGGTGTCCGGATTAAAAAGGATCTTTAAATAGGAAATGACGATATAGGCCCGAGCGGGCTGGGAACTTCTACTGAACGGGGGGTTGCCGGTTGGGGCGGAAAACGTGTTACTAAAATATTTTTTTACCTGAATGTGCTGAAGGCTAGCATGCTTCAGCAGGAGCGTCCAGCCTATTGCGACCGGACGCCCGCCATTCCCCGTTACAGATTGCTGTCGATAAAGGCGGTCAGCTGTGATTTCGAAACAGCCCCGACCTTGGTTGCTTCCACGCCCCCGTTCTTGAACAGCATCAGGGTCGGAATGCCGCGGATGCCGTACTTGGGCGGCGTCTGCGGGTTTTCGTCGATATTCAGTTTGGCGATCCGAATCCGGCCGGCATACTCATCGGCGATCTCATCCAGAATCGGTGCGATCATTTTGCACGGGCCACACCATTCGGCCCAGTAGTCCACCAATACCGGTTCACCCGAGTTGAGTACATCCGACTCGAAAGATGCGTCGGTAACATAGACGATGCGGTCGCTCACGTAAAAATCTCCTGCGTTGTTCCGGGATACCCGCTTAACTGCCCGTTTCCCGTCGCGGTTGGATCACGCCGCTCTTAATTTTCACCAGTCATTATCTAGACCGGGGCAGGGCGTGGAATATGCCAGAGTAGGCTGCGACAGAAGGTTTGGGTTCTGCTGGGTGTTGCTGGGATGTCATTTGAGCCCAAACCGGGCGTTAATGCAAGTCCACTGTTTGGCAGTTTTAAGTTATGCTAAGCCGTTATGACTGAACAACATCTCACGGAATGCCGATTCGCCGACCTGGGTTTGGTCGAGCCGATCCTAAAAGGACTCGCGGAAGCGGGCTTTTCTCAATGTACGCCGATCCAGGAACAGACCCTGCCGGTGACCCTGACCGGCCGCGATATGGCCGGACAGGCGCAGACCGGTACCGGTAAGACCGCGGCCTTTCTGCTGGCCCTGTTCCAGAACCTCCTGACCCATCCGGAACCGGCAGGGCGGCGCCCCAATCAGCCGCGCGCGCTGGTGCTGGCGCCGACCCGGGAGCTGGCGATACAGATCCATTCGGACGCCCAGAGCCTGGGTAAATACACCGGTCTGCGGCTGGCGCTGGTATACGGCGGGACCGGTTACGATCAGCAGCGGCGCGACCTGGAAAGCGGCGTCGATGTCCTGATCGGCACGCCGGGGCGCATAATCGATTATTTCAAGCAGCACCTGTTTGATCTCAAGGCGGCCCAGGTGGTGGTGCTGGATGAGGCCGACCGCATGTTCGATCTGGGCTTCATCAAGGATATCCGCTTTCTGCTGCGCCGCTGTCCGCCGCCGGAGCAGCGCCAGGGGCTGCTGTTCTCCGCCACGCTGTCGCATCGCGTGACCGAGCTCGCCTACGAGCATATGAACAATCCGGAGCTGATTCGAATCGAGCCGGAGAAGGTCACCGCCGATCGTGTGCGCCAGGTCCTGTATCACACCGCCAATGATGAAAAAATGCGGCTGCTGATCGGGCTGCTCAAGCACATGGACCCGCGCCGGACTATCGTGTTCGTGAACACCAAGCGGGACGCCGACCGGGTCTGGGGTTACCTTGAGGGTAACGGATTCTCGTCTGCGATCCTGTCGGGCGACGTCCCTCAGCGCAAACGCCAGTCCCTGCTGGAACGGTTCGTCTCCGGTGCCCTGCCGGTGCTGGTGGCGACGGATGTGGCGGCACGCGGTTTGCATATTCCTGAGGTCAGTCACGTCTTTAACTATGATCTGCCGCAGGACGCGGAGGACTATGTGCATCGCATCGGGCGCACGGCGCGCCTGGGTGCGGCGGGCGATGCCATCAGCTTTGCCTGCGAGACATATGTCTATTCGCTGCCTGAAATCGAGGCCTATATCGGGCACAAGATTCCGGTCGAGACGGCCGGTGAAGACATGTATGTGGAGCTCCAGCCGCGGGTGAAGGTCGATCGGGCAGATCGTCGACCGCCGGGCGGAGCCCATAAGAAAGGTGGCGGCGGCAGGGGACGCCGGCCGCGCAGCGCCCAGGGCGGCCGACAGCGTTCCTGAGCGCGGGCGGGAAACAAGGGGACAGGTTCCATCATGCAGGTCAACCAGGTGATCGATTGGTTGCAGGGCCCGCGCGCCGAGCAGACGGCGCGCGCCGTCGCGCTGTTGCTGGGGGTCTGGGTCCTCTATCGCATGGCGGTACTGGTCTGGCAGCTGGTGCCGGCACCGGTGTTGCCGGAGGTTTCCCTGGAAGCACCTGCGGCACAGCCGGTCCAGCAGCAGCGTCGCGCCCGTGTCGATATCAATCAGGTCGTGAACTGGCATTTATTCGGCACACCCTCGGCCCATCCGGCCCAGGCGAGCACTGCGCCGATCGACGCCCCGGAGACGCGCCTCAATCTTGTCCTGCGTGGCGTGCTATCCTCACATGATCCTGAGAACGCACGTGCAATTATTTCGGAACCCAATGGAAACGAAAACTTTTTCCGTATAGGCTCGGCATTGCCGGGCGGTGCCGAACTGGCCGAGATCTATGCCGATCGCATTATATTGAAGCGGGCCGGACGCCACGAAACGCTGCGCCTGCCGCGCGAAGGGGTTGAAGGCGCGGTGACGACGCCGGACCAGCCGGCAGCGTCATCGGTATCCGGACCGAGTGAAGAGATGGGTGAGATACTGCGCGATTACCGGGCCCGCATGGCCGAAGACCCGCAGACATTGCTCGACCTGGCGCGGCCGGTGCCGTTCAGTGATGCCAACGGTTTTGCCGGGTTCAGGCTGTTCCCCGGCAATAAGCCGACCCTGTTCCGGGAGTTGGGTCTGCAGCCGGGCGATCTGGTCAAGGAGGTCAACGGTGTCGTGCTGGACAATGCATTACGCGGTGCCGAGATCATGCAGGCGTTGAATACCCAGACTCAACTCAGCATGCGGATTCTGCGGGGCGCTGAGGAAGTGAACCTGATGGTTGATATTCCACAGTGACGAATCTGTGGCGGACACAACGAGAACGAAAACGTAAAGGTATGGACAGAATGATGGTGACGCGCTTCAGGAAGGCGGTCGGCAAGCGGGGGGTGACGGCGCTGGCGCTGGCCTCGGCACTGCTGTGGCAGACGGCTATTGGTGCCAGTGTCACGCTTAATCTGAAGGATGCCGACATCAATGCCCTGATCGGCACTGTCGCCGAAATCAGCGGCACCAACTTCATTGTCGACCCCCGCGTCAAAGGTAAAGTCACGGTGGTGTCGTCACGCCCCATGGAGGCGGACGAAATCTACCAGGTGTTCCTGTCCATTCTGAAGGTGCATGGATTCGCGGCAGTCCCGAGCGGCTCGGTGGTGAAAATCGTGCCGGATGTGAACGCCAAGTCCGAGGGTGTGCCGACGGTGACGGACAAGGATCCGGGTCAGGGCGACGAAGTGGTGACCCGGGTCATTGAGGTCAACAACGTCTCGGCCGCGCAGCTGGTTCCGATTCTGCGGCCGCTGGTGCCGCAGCAGGGACACATGGCGGCCTATCCCGGCACCAACGTCCTGATCATTTCCGATCGGGCCGACAACATCGAACGCCTGGTCTCGATCGTCCGGCGCATGGATCAGCAGAGCGACAGCGAGATCGAAGTCATGCCGCTGCAGCATGCCTCCGCCGCCGAAGTGGTCCGTATCATCACGGCGCTCAACCGGCCCGTCGCCGGACAGCCGGCGGGGCCGAGCGGCGCGCCAACCGTTATCGCCGACGAGCGTACCAACAGTGTGCTGATCGGCGGTGACCGGGCCGATCGTCTGCGCCTGCGCATGGTCATCTCGCATCTCGACACACCGCTGGATTCGGGCGGCAATACCCATGTCATCTACCTCAAGTACGCCAAGGCGGAAGAGCTGGTCGCGACCCTGACCGGTGTCAGCAGCAGTATCGCCGAGGAACAGAAGGGACAGGCGGCGGTCAAGAGTCAGAGCGGTGTCAGCATCCAGGCCGACGAAAACTCCAATGCGCTGGTGATCAATGCGCCGCCCGATGTGTTCCGTTCGCTGTCATCGGTGATTCGTCAGCTCGATATTCGGCGTGCGCAGGTGCATGTCGAGGCGGTGATCGCGGAGATCTCCGCCGAGAAGGCGGTCGAACTCGGCATTCAGTGGCGTTCGACGTCCGATATCTCCGGCAACGGCGGACTCGGCGGCACCAATTTCTCCGCCACCGGCAGTGCCATCAATGCAGTGGCGCAGAACCCGCTTGGCGCCGGTGACGGTTTGAGTCTGGGCTACTTCGAGGGTACCGCCGAGCTGTTCGGCACCGAGTTCCTCAACCTGGGTGTGCTGATTCGTGCGCTGGCCTCCGATTCCGGTACCAATATCCTGTCCACGCCGAATCTGGTGACACTGGACAATCAGGAGGCCGAGATCGTTGTCGCCGAGAACGTGCCCTTCGTGACCGGCTCCTTCACCAACACCGGTGCGGCGGAAGGTGCAACCAATCCGTTCCAGACCATTCAGCGGCAGGACGTCGGTCTGACCCTCAAGGTCAAACCGCAGATCAACGAAGGCGACGCCATCCAGCTCGATATCGAACAGGAGATCTCCAATGTTCGCGACAAGCCGCTGGAAGGGGCGTCCGATCTGGTGACGCAGAAGCGCTCCATCAAGACCACCGTGCTGGTCGATGATCAGCAGATGATCGTGCTGGGTGGTCTGCTGCAGGACGACCTGAACGAAAACATTCAGAAGGTGCCGCTGCTGGGCGACATTCCGCTGCTGGGTAATCTGTTCAAGTCGCGCAGCACGTCCAAGATCAAACGCAATCTGATGGTGTTCATCCAGCCGACCATCATTCGCGATGCCGCGTTGGTGGGCATTATGGCCATCGGCCTAACCTTTGTCACTTTGTCAGGAAACTTCTTCTTACTATCGATGAAGGAAACAGCTGCTCTGTCGATCATCGCCTTTGCTA
>JBFEJM010000197.1:0-4986 GCA_041553175.1 Gammaproteobacteria bacterium
ACCGCTCACGTTCTATCATCACGATGGCATTGCATGGCAGGCAACCATGCTGATAGATGACGTCAACCATGGTCATTCTCTGGAAGCAGGAGACATCGACGGTGACGGCTTCCTCGATATCTTCGCGGATATCGAGAAACGAGTTTTTGAACCAATCCGGTTTGTCGTGATATCCGGGGTTGGATAAACCCGGTTCCAGAACCGCCTCTTCCGCAGTGACCGTCAGGGGCAGCATAATCAATCCGCAGATCGCCAACAGCCTTAGCCACATTGCACCGCACTCCTCAAGTCCAGACGTTTGATTCCCATACCCTGCCTAGAAGATAACCGACATGCAAACCTGCCGGAACAGTTTTACGTATCTGAGTCTATGGACAGCGATTCAGCCATCTCTATACCACTCCTTTTAGACCGCCAGGGCGGCGGAAGAATTCCGTTGCGCGGCAATTCACCGCCCTCTGACCCGCCGGAAATCCGTCAATATATCGACACATGCACCGGACGCAAAAAATAGAACGTTCCTATCATGTTGTTTTTAAGTGTTATTGTCCTTTTGACGCCGGCATTGGCACGGATCTGGCTTGGATTGAGCCAGCACACTCTGCCCAGCAACCATAACGGGTCTTAGCGATGGCTTTCCCTATGCAAACTCACGCCGACAATCTGAATTCCAGCACGCCGACCCTCGTCAGCAATGGCGTACTGCGTTCTGCGGATGATTTCGCCGGGCGTCTGCTGCGGATGACCCAATCGTTGCAGACGACTCTGGAAGTACCTGCCCTGCTGGAGCTGTTCCACTTGCAGTGCGAAAACAATGTGCCACTGGATGGCATTGAATTCGTCAACGACGACCTGGACATGGAGTATCGCGTCGGCACACGTGCTCGCAATACATGCAGCTACAATCTCATCCTGGATGAGACGAATCTCGGTCAGCTCTTGTTCCGCCGACGCAGCAAATTCTCGGAAGATGAAGCCGCTGTTCTGGAGAAACTGCTGTGCTGCCTGCTGTATCCGTTACGCAATGCGCTGCTGTATCGCAACGCATTGTCCCTGGCCCAGAAAGACAGCCTGACGGGCATCTGCAATCGAGCCGCATTCGATGACTCCCTGCGTGCCGAAGTCAATCTGGCGCGTCGTCATGGCACACCCCTGTCGCTCGTCGTTTTTGACATCGATCATTTCAAATCGATCAATGATCGCTTCGGACACAGCAAGGGTGACGAAGCCATCCGCGCTGTCGTGCACTGCGCCCAGCATTGTGCGCGCAGTACTGACATTCTGTTCCGTTATGGCGGCGAAGAATTTGTCATGCTGCTGCGTAACACCGATACGCACGGCGCGCGTCTGCTGGCCGATCGCATTCGGCGCAAAGTGGAAAAACTTGACTGCCAGAGCGGCAAGAAACCGATCGCAATGACCGTCAGTGCGGGCGTCGCTTCGCTGCGAGCCGATGACCATGCGCTTGCATTGTTCGAACAGGCCGATGCGGCACTCTACTCCGCCAAGAACGGCGGCCGTAATCAGGTTGCAGTGGCCGAGTAAAAGTCGGACCTACGCCCAAGGGCACATTTGCGCCGAGGCCTTCCCTTCTCTCACAGAATGCCCTTTCGGGCAGCCGGACAAGTCGAATTCAGACCGCAGGCCGAACAGCGCGGTTTTACCCGGCAGATATCCTTTGCGTGTGCCACGATGAGCGCATGATATTCATTGAACAGGACCACGTCCTCACCCAAAGCCTGCTCGAATGCGAGCCGTATCCTGTCGTAAGGTTCATCGCCTTCGATGTATCCCAGACGCGCGAACAAACGCCGAGTATAGGCATCGACGACAAACACCGGTCGTTCGAAAGCATATAGCAGAATATCATCCGCCGTTTCCGGACCGATTCCATGCACGGCCAGCAATGTGTTGCGCAATGGAACGGTCGGAACATCCTTGAGTACGTCATATCCGCCTGATTGAAGATACCAGACGCAGAAGCTTCTCAGACGTTTCGCTTTGATATTGAAATAGCCCGAAGGCCGCAGCCATTCGGCCAACTGTGTCGCGTCGGCAGCCTCAATTGCATGCGGGGACAATGCGTTGTTCGCGACCAGGTTGGCGATTGCACGTTCGACATTGATCCATGCGGTATTCTGGGTCAACACCGCGCCCACCATGACTTCGAACGGCGAATTACCCGGCCACCAGTGCTGGGGACCGTGATCGGCGAGCAGGCGTTGGAAAACCCCGCGCAGCTTCGTTGGCGGCAACCTCAGCGCCATTACGGATCAGCGCCGTTTGCTGCTGCGCGGGTTTCTTGAGCGTGAAGGAGATGCCGCGCGCGCTTTCGATTTCGCGCCCGCGGGCGTGTTCTTGCCCGGGCGGGGCGCGCTGTCGGCACGGGACTTGGGTGTTTTGGGTTTGGGTTGTTCCCGGGGTGTGGTGATACCGGCCGCGGCCCGCAGCGCCTGCAGTTCATCCGTACGCAGATCACGCCAGCTTCCCGCCGGCAGGCGTCGGCCCAGTTCGACAGGCCCATAGCGCACTCGGGTCAGTCGACTGACCTGGACGCCCTGTGATTCCCACAGTCGACGCACCTCTCGATTGCGCCCTTCGGCCAGGACCACGTGGTACCAGTGATTGGCACCGCGTCCACCGGCATCGCGCAAGCCGGTGAAACGCGCCATGCCGTCATCGAGCTGAACACCTTGCAGCAGTCGCTCGAGAATCAGACCATCGACCTCCCCGAAAACGCGGACGGCATACTCCCGTTCGAGTTCCTGCGCCGGGTGCATCAACAGATTGGCGAGTTCACCATCATTCGTGAGCAGCAGCAGACCGCTGGTGTTGAAATCGAGCCGGCCGACGCTGATCCAGCGCCCCTGCTGCAGTCGCGGCAGATGATCGAATATGGTCGGCCTGCCCTCCGGATCACGCCGCGTCGCGAGTTCACCGATCGGCTTGTGATAGGCGATTACGCGCACCACGTCGGGCGCGGTTATGACAAGTGGATTGCCATCGAGGAGTATGGTTTCCTGGCCGGTGATCTTGCTGCCGAGCTCGGCAACGGATCCGTTTACCTGAATACGACCAGCGCGAATCCAGCCCTCGATTTCACGCCGTGAACCGAGCCCGGCCCGGGCCAGCACCTTTTGTAAACGCTCTTCCATGGGCGCACCCGCCGAGGCCGGTTTCAGTGCAATGTCTCTGTCACCTGGACAGCATCCAGATCGACATCCCGATCGAAATCCGGGGCCAGGAAATCGCTGTCGTCGGGGACGGTCGTCATATCGATCGCCGTATCATCGGCGAATGCCGCAACGGCCTGCCGCTGCCCGCCCTCCAGCACGCCGCCGAAATCGAGCTCGGCGTTGATACTGTCGATATCGCGCAGCTCGGCGAGACTGGGCAGGTCTTCGAGGGATTTGAGATTGAAGTAGTCCAGGAAATCGCGGGTGGTACTGTACATCGCCGGATGTCCGGGCACATCGCGATGCCCCACAACCCGCACCCACTCCCGCTCCTGCAGCGTCTTCATGATCGAACTGCTGACACTCACGCCGCGAATGTCTTCGATCTCACCGCGCGTAATCGGTTGCCGATAGGCGATCAGCGCCAGTGTCTCCAGCAGCGCGCGCGAATACTTGGGCGGCTTCTCGCCCCACAAACGGCATACCCAGGGTTCCATGCGCTGAATGATCTGAATGCGGAAACCGCTGGCCACTTCGATCAGCTCCAGACCGCGCCCCTCGTAGTCACCGCGCAATTCCGCCAATGCCTCGCGCAAGGCGTCTTTCTCCGGTTGATCGCTGTCCGGAAACAGCGCCCGCATATCGTCCAGCGACAACGGTCGACCGGCCGCCAACAGCGCAGCCTCCAGAATATGTTTCAGAGAAATGTCAGTCATGATTCACACTAGTTTGCAGCAGACGGTTTATCTCAGGCCTGAGCGCTTTCCGCGGTCGGCTCATAGTCTTCAGGCAACTCGGCGTGGCCGCCGGCGGCCTTCACGTAAATGCGGCCGAACGCATCGGCCTGAATCAGTTCGAGCAGCGATTCCTTGATCAGCTCAAGTACGGCCAGCAGCGTGACCACCACGCCCATGCGACCTTCCTCGACATCGAACAGACTGTGGAAATCAATAAAGGCGTCCGGCGAGACCCGGCTCAGAACGGTCGACATACGCTCGCGCACCGACAAGGCCTCCATCTGGATATGATGGTGAGTGAACATCTCGGCCCGCTGCATCACGGATTTGAAGGCCCGTAACAGTTCGTCCAGGTCAATATCGGGAACCGGTTTGGTGGACTGACGTTCCGGCGCCTGGGCCGATGCCGGGAACACATCACGGCCCACATGCGGCAGGGCATCGAGGTCCTCCGCCGCCTGTTTGTAGCGTTCGTATTCCTGCAGACGCCGCACCAGTTCGGCGCGCGGATCCTCTTCTTCGCCTTCCAGCTCGGACGACCGCGGCAGCAGCATGCGCGATTTTATTTCCGCCAGCATCGCCGCCATGACCAGGTATTCGGCCGCCAGTTCCAGCCGCATGTCCTGCATCAGATCGATGTACTCCATGTACTGCCGGGTAATCGCGGCAATCGGAATATCCAGGATATCGAGGTTCTGGCGCTTGATCAGGTACAGCAGCAGATCCAACGGCCCTTCGAACGACTCGAGAATGACCTCCAGCGCATCCGGCGGAATGTAGAGATCCTGCGGCAGGCTGGTCATGGCCGCTCCCTGCACAATCGCAAACGGCATTTCCACCTGCTGCGGCTGTTCGTGGGACTCTGGTGTGACGGGAGTGTCGCTCATCGTAATTTGAATTGGGCAATGGCGTCGGCTTGAGTGCCACTGATTCTACCCGAATACACCGCGCTCTGCCGTTGAAATTGCCTATGTGGATATTTATTAATAATTCAATCCAATTACAGATCTTACTTCGACCAAAGTTTCACGTGCCACGTCGCGCGCCTGATCACAGCCCTCTTCCACGATGCT